>CAYXKS010000215.1:0-6240 GCA_964465725.1 uncultured Bacteroides sp.
AAAATACAACAGAAAAGGAGAAGGTGTGGGATGAAAAACGAAAAGAAAATGGAGGAGTATGTACGCAGTATACCGGATTTTCCGGAGAAGGGGATTATTTTCCGGGATGTGACGAGCGTGCTGCAGGACCCGGACGGGCTGGCGCTGGCGATTGATTCCATGAAGAAAATGCTGGAGGGAATCGACTTTGATGTGATTGTGGGGACGGAGTCGAGAGGATTTATCTTCGGCGTTCCGATTGCCTATTCTTTACATAAGGGATTTGTTCCGGTCCGGAAGAAGGGGAAACTGCCTCTGGATGTCATCTCCAAAGAATATGATTTGGAGTATGGCAGTTCGGTGGTGGAGATGCACAGAGACTCTATCAAGCCGGGGCAGAAGGTAGTTGTGGTGGACGATCTGATCGCAACAGGCGGTACCGTTGAAGCGAGCATTCAGATGATTGAAGAACTGGGCGGCGAAGTAGTTAAGGTGATCTTCCTGATGGAACTGGCGGGGCTTAAAGGAAGAGAACGCCTGAAAGGCTACGACGTTGACAGCGTCATCATCTATGAAGGCAAGTGAAATAAAGAGCAGCAAATGCAAAACCTACTTATGAGAAAAGGAGAAAAGTGATGTTAGAAAAATGGTTTAAACTCAAGGAAAACAACACGAACATCAAGACAGAAGTAGTTGCCGGTGTCACGACTTTTATGACGATGGCATACATTCTGGCAGTCAATCCGTCCATCCTGTCCGCTTCGGGTATGGACTCAAACGCTATTCTGATGGCGACTGCACTGGCGTCCTTCATCGGCACACTGGCGATGGCGCTTCTTGCCAACTATCCCTTCGCCCTTGCTCCGGGACTCGGCCTTAACGCATATTTCGCCTATACGGTATGCGGCGCCATGGGATATTCCTGGCAGATTGCACTTATGGCGGTATTCGTGGAAGGTCTGATTTTTATTGTGTTGTCTGTGACGAATGTGCGCGAGGCGATTTTCAACGCCATTCCCATTCAGTTGAAAAAGGGCGTTTCTGTAGGCATTGGCCTGTTTATCGCATTTATCGGGTTTCAGAATGCCGGGATCGTTGTCAATTCGGATTCCACGCTTGTTACGGTAATTGATTTCACGGCAGACTTTCACACGGCAGGCATCAGCGCGCTGCTGGCTATTATCGGTACATTTATCATAGCTATTTTATATATCAAAGGTGTGAAAGGTTCTATTCTGATCGGTATTTTTGCTACATGGATTCTTGGTATTCTCTGCCAGCTTACCGGATTGTATACAGTGACTCCTGACGCTGGCTATTATTCGCTGCTTCCTTCCTGGAGCAGTTTTAGCGTAACATCGATCGGTCTGACCTTCGGACAGTGCTTTAAGGCTGATTTCGGCTCCGTCAGAATCACAGACTTTATCGTTATCGTTTTGGCTTTCCTGTTTGTCGATATTTTTGATACATTGGGAACCTTAATCGGGTGCGCGAATAAGGCGAATATGCTGGATAAAGAGGGAAAACTTCCTCGCATCAAGCAGGCACTTTTGGCGGATGCCATTGCGACCAGCGCGGGTGCGGTGCTCGGTACTTCCACTACCACCACATTCGTGGAGAGTTCGTCAGGTGTTGCCGAGGGCGGCAGGACAGGACTTGCATCTGTGGTGACGGGATTCTTATTCCTGCTTGCTATCTTCTTCGCTCCGATCTTTACGGCTATCCCCGGCTTCGCAACGGCTCCGGCGCTGTTGTTTGTGGGATTCCTGATGATTACGGCAGTTACGCAGATTGACTTTGACGACCTGACGGAGGCGATTCCCGCTTATCTGTGCCTGTTGGCTATGCCGCTTCTGTACAGCATTTCCGAAGGTATTGCGGTGGGCGTGATTTCCTATGTGGTTATCAATGCGATATGCGGTAAGGCAAAGAAGATCACACCGCTTATGTATATTCTGGCAGTGCTGTTTATTTGTAAATATATTTTCCTATAAAAAGATATGGATAAGACACAGAGTTGTATCAGGGTGGCGAAATACGCCGCTTCAGTACAACTGATCATGCCTGAGAGAATGATAAAAATAGGCATTATACATGAATTGAGCAAACTTAAAGATATGAAATTGTTATGGTGTTTACCATAAGACAGGGCAGCGGTTACCGCTGCCCTTGTTGGTTGGAGTGCGCGTACCCGGAGGGGGTCATGCCGCTCTCTTTTTTGAAATAGCGGGCGAAATGGGAAAGATTGGTGAAACCGGCCTGGACGGCAGCCTGGCTTACGGGCATGGACTCCACGCGGAGCAGATATTTGGCGCGCTCCAGCCTTGCGTCCAGCAGCTCCGACTTGGGAGAACGGTTGAAGAACAGCCTGTAATAATGATAGAACTGGCTTGTTCCCAGATTGGTCAGTGCAGCCATACTGTCAGTGTCCCACGCACGGTCGATGTGCGTCAGGATCTCGATTCTGGCTTTGCGGAACTGTTCGTAGAGGTCGGAAGAAATGTCGGACTCTTTCGAACAGATGTGAAGCTGTCTGGAAAAAAGGATGAACATATGCCGCATCAGCAGATCGGCCTGTTCAGGGTAGTGCTCCTGCTTTAGGACACTTTCCATATAGATGCTTCGCAGCAGGGAGTTTATAGCCGAAGGATCAGGCAGGTAGACAATCTGGTTGACGGGCAAATGATAGTCTGCCAGGAAAGCATCGTCATCACAGGTAAAGTGGACGAAGCTGTTCTTAAAACGTCTGACAGCCTGATAGATCTGCGGTTCTCCCGGAGTATAGAGCAGAAAAGCGTGTTCCTTTGTGGTGACGGTCTTTGTGCCAAACTGGATCTTCATGGGAGTGATCAGATACAGGAAGAGATAATCGCCGCTGCCGCCGGGGCGGTCGATTTTGTCGTAATCCGGGTTGGAACGATTGTAGTCGCAGTAAGATGGATGGAACATGTGGAGACTCCTTTTCAGAAAATATTGCGGCAGTTCAGTCCGCGATGTTATTCAGTCGGGAAAATTATGCCAATACACAATGTCAGGCGCGTCCGGCATGGTTAATCTAATATTATTCAATATCGGAAAAAAAGTCAAATACAGCGGAAGAAAAGATATAGATTAAATTTTATCTTCTGTTAGAATAAGGTTTATGAGAAACGTCGTCCTCAGAGCAAAGCGTTTCAGAATGGAGGAAAGAATGAAGAAAGCACAGGTAATTATCGACAAGGAGTATATTGTAAGCGGCATTGATAAGAGGATCTATGGTTCTTTTATCGAGCATCTGGGAAGAGCCGTGTATGAGGGGATTTATCAGCCGGAAAGCCCTTTTGCGGATGAACAGGGATTCCGTAAGGATACTCTGGAACTGATCAAAGAGTGTGGAGTGCCGATTGTGCGCTATCCGGGCGGCAACTTCGTTTCCGGTTACAAGTGGGAAAACGGCGTGGGGCCTAAGGAGTCAAGACCTGCACAGGTAGATATTGCATGGCAGGTTGTGGAGTCGAATCAGTTCGGACTGAATGAGTTCGCCGACTGGTCGAAGAAGGCTGGCAGCGATATTATGATGGCAGTTAATCTGGGTACCAGGGGAATCCAGGAGGCGAAAGATATTCTGGAGTATTGTAACTTCAAAGGCGGCACGCAGATGAGTGATCTCCGCAAATCACACGGATATGAGGAGCCTCATAATATTAAGACATGGTGTCTGGGCAATGAGATGGATGGGCCGTGGCAGATCGGACATAAGACGGCTACAGAGTATGCGCGTCTTGCCAACGAGACCGGTAAAGTCATGAAGATTTTGGACCCTTCCATTGAACTAGTGGCATGCGGAAGCTCTAATTCCCATATGCCTACATTCGGGGAGTGGGAAGCTACCGTACTGGATGAATGCTATGACACGATCGACTATGTTTCCATGCATCAGTACTATGGCAATCGTGATGACGATTCCGCGAATTTTCTCGCAAGCAGCGTAGACCTGGATCAGTTTATCACGACGGTGGTATCTATCTGCGATTACATTAAAGGCAAACATCATGGCAGCAAGAACATCAATATCTCTCTGGATGAGTGGAACGTGTGGTATCACTCCAATGAGGCGGACGAGAAACTGGAGAAATGGATTCAGAAACCGCACCAGCTGGAGGATGTGTATAATTTCGAGGACGCTCTGCTGGTAGGCAGCATGCTGATCACGATGCTGCGTCATGCAGACCGTGTAAGGATCGGTTGCCTGGCACAGCTTGTCAACGTAATTGCACCCATCATGACTTCTGATACGGGAGCATGGAGGCAGACGATTTTTTATCCTTATATGCACGCAGCGACCCTGGGACAAGGTACGGTGCTGAATACCATCGTGAAATCTCCAGTCTATGAGGCGAAGCAGTATGGTGAGGCACCTTATCTGGACTGTGTTGTCGTCGATAACGCGGAGAAGGAAGAAGTGGTAGTCTTTGCAGTGAATAAGGATCTGGAAGAAGACATGGAAGTAACTCTGGACCTGAGGCAGTATGCAGGATACCAGGTGAAAGAGCATATTGTGATGCAAAGTGATGACCTGAAAGCAGTGAACACCGAGCAGAATCCGGACAATGTTGTTCCGCGAAACGGCGGGAATGCCAAAGTGGACGGCGGTGTGCTGCAGGTTGTTTTCGGGAAAAAGAGCTGGAATGTAATCCGGCTTTCAAAATGATATAAATCGTTTTTTCGATTTTTATATTAAGGTCAGTGTGAGACTGTCGCAGAATAAATCTGATTGCGGGATATTGTGTCTGGAATATACAGACACTTGGGTTGGTCCGGTAACAGAATTCTGCGGCAGTTTCTGTATTGAAACAGATGATTTTTTTGCAGCAGATGTTATCGTAAAATTAATTATTGCAGTTTAGTGATGGATGTGCTATGTTGTTCATGTTTTGAATGATTTTATATGCCGGGCAGGGCCATTGAATGGCAGGTTCCGGCGGGGAGGAAAATTATGGAAAAGGATATGACAAAAGGAAGCCCTATGCGGCTGATCCTGGGCTTTGCGCTGCCGCTTCTGTTTGGGCTGCTGTTTCAACAGCTCTACAGTATGGTAGATACGATTATTGTCGGTCATTATCTGGGAGTGGATGCGCTGGCGGCGGTAGGGGCTACCGGCTCTGTGAATTTTTTGATTGTTGGATTTTGTATGGGTGTCTGCACGGGATTTTCCATTCCTGTCGCGCAGGAATTTGGTGCAGGGCATGCTGAGAACCTGCGCAGGTTCATAGGAAATTGTGTGCGCCTGTCTGCCGGCTTCGCGGTGGTTATAACGGTGGTTGTCGTGTTGCTGTGCCGTCCGATCCTGCAGTTTATGCGTACGCCGGAGAACATTATAGATGGTTCTTATTCCTATATTGTTGTTATTTTTATGGGCATTCCGGTTATTTTCCTGTATAATATGACTGCGGCTATCATCCGTTCGCTGGGAGACAGCAAGACGCCGGTTGTTTTTCTGATCATGTCCGCAGTATTGAATATTTTTCTGGATCTGGTCTGCATCATCGTATTACATATGGGTGTTGCAGGCGCTGCTGTGGCGACTGTGGTGTCTCAGGGAATCGCGGGAGTATGCTGCCTTATCTATATGAAGAAAAAGTTTGCTATTTTGAAGATGTCGAAGGATGAGTGGAGATGGAACCGCGATTATGCATATAAATTGTGCAATATGGGAATTCCTATGGGATTGCAGTACTCCATCACGGCAATTGGAAGCGTTATTCTTCAGAGCGCCGTGAATGGAATCGGCTCGGATGCCGTGGCGGTGGTTACTGCGGGCAGTAAACTCAGCATGCTGCTGGCGTGTCCGTTTGACGCGATGGGATCGACAATGGCAACCTATGGAGGCCAGAATATGGGCGCGGGTAAGCTGGACCGCCTGGATAAAGGATTGAAATCCTGCTCTATATTGGGGCTGATCTATTCACTGATCGCTGTCGGCGTCATATTTGTGGCGGGCAGACAGCTTTTGCTTCTGTTCCTGGATTCGGGGGAGAGCGATATTATAAATAATGCCTATGGCTATATCTGCCGGAACGTGCTGTTCTATTTTCCGCTGGCGCTTGTCAATATAGTCCGCTTCCTGATACAGGGAATGGGATTCAGCAAGCTGGCGGTATTTGCCGGCGCTTTCGAGATGCTTGCGCGGGGAATGGCAGGATTTGTCTTGGTGCCTGCTTTCGGGTTTTCTGCTGTATGTTACGCGAACCCGCTTGCCTGGGTCTTTGCGGACCTGTTCCT
>CAYXKS010000216.1:0-1265 GCA_964465725.1 uncultured Bacteroides sp.
TTCTTTTCATACCTGATTCCTGCCTGTTCGAAAATGTACCGTACGTTATTTTATAATTATTGTCCATCCGCTCATCTGTGGACATTACTCACTGATTGCAATATCTATCCTGCTGAGTTTCTCCAGTATTATCTCTTCCTCCGTCGGAAGATCCCCTGATCTCTCTATCTGCCGCCGCACCTGCCACATCTGCCTGTCCACCGAAGCAATCTTCTCCGCGCACTCACTCAGCTGCCGCACAATCTCCGTCTGATCCGGAACCTCCTGTTTATATTTAAGCTGATGTTCCAGGCTTGCCCAGAAGTCCATCGCTATCGTACGGATCTGCACCTCGACGGCTATCTCTTTCGTTCGGTCAGAAAAAAAGACCGGTACGCTGACGATCATATGGTAGCTGCGGTAGCCATTAGGTTTCGGATTCTTAATATAATCCTTCTCCCTGAGCACTGTGATATCGTCCTGCTTCGCCAACGCCTGGGCCAGCATATAGATATCATCCACATAAGAGCACACCACGCGTATTCCGGCTACGTCAAACAGATTATTCTCCACATTCTCCAGAGTGAAACGCAGGTTCTTGCTTTCCAGCTTACGCCTGATGCTTGTACTGCTCTTCAGTCTTGAACTGATCGACGTGATTGGATTGCGCTGATACCGCACATTGAACTCGGAGTTCAGCACATCAAACTTGGTCCGCACCTCCTTAATAGCGCAACTGTACCGCATACGCATTTCCTTGTAATCTATTACTGTCCCCGCCATCTGCAGACGTCTCTCATAAATAGACTGATCCACCTGGGGAAATATCATCATTTCTGTCTGATCAGATTCAATATTCATTTCATCCAATGGAAAAAAGGGATTCTCGGTCATTTCTTGTCCTCCGTTTGATAACATATGTTCTAATATACATTTCCATATATGTCTTATTTAAACAACGCGTGTTTTCTATTCGTGTTTTTGATAATTATAATTTTGCATCCACCTCTGTTACTATATCGCAGATGACTTGCGAAAACAATAAACGGCGTGTAAATTTTTTATTAAACAGTAACGGTGAAGACACAGGCTAAATCAATGTCATTATTTTAAAAAAATATGCCAATATCAGGTGCGTCCGGCCTAACTAAATGACATTGCAAGCCGAATTATTGCATAAAATAATCCAAAAAAATGCACCGACAGATATTTTCCTGCCGGTGCATTCATTCACTTGTATCAGCTCAGCCTTCGGCTTCACTGACTTCTTCTTATTTTCCAAGCAC
>CAYXKS010000216.1:1365-6226 GCA_964465725.1 uncultured Bacteroides sp.
TATTCTCTCCCGCGGATGAAGATGAGACGTCGGCCACTTAAGCACATGGTAATCTATATATTTTTCTTTCTGTATCCAGTCAATACGATTCATCCCTATGCCTTTCTGTGACGTAACAGTTCAGCCTTCGTCTTAACTGTTACCCTGTGGACTACACTATACCACTTTATCCGAAGAAATTAAAGTAATTTCCACGGCTGCCATAATTGTTGAACAGATTACTGTAACTGGTACTCGACTGCGCCTCCATATTTCGCTCCGCGCTGGATTCAACGGAATCAGCCCACAAGGAGGCTCTGCTGCCAAAACCGCTCCTGCCGCCCCACACCTTCTCCAATGTGGACATATCTGCTTCTGCCAGTTTCTTGTCATCCACGACAAGCGTTCCGTCAGTATTCCTGGTCACACCGCAGGAAGCCAGTTCCGTTCTGTTCAGACTCGTAATATTATTAAGCTGTGACAGAACATTATTGTCTGTTCTTGTCCCTGATTCCCTCAGATTCCCCAGCATACTGTTGTATTGGCTGACGAACCCCTTAATATTGGCTGCGATCTCAGCCGTACTTCCGCTCTCCTTCGCTTTGGCAAAGAGCGATGTCTTGCCCTGATCCGCAAGCTTATTCCCATATTCACATACCTGCCCGGCATGATACTTCATATTGTAATATAATTTCTGTGTATCCGCCGTTCCACGGATCTTGTTGGTATAGGTATTGTTATTCTGCGTCAGGCGACTCAATATCTGTGCGTTACTGTTGCGGCTCAGTCTCTTTCCCCTGCTGCTCCTGCTCAGAGCGCTCTGCAGCAATGAATAACTGTTACCGGTTCTGTTCCTTCCGGCCAACAAGGCACTGGTATAATTTCTTGGAATTCTCATAGATTATCTTCCTCTCCCTTCTGTCTGCTTCCCAGATGCTGAATTCTTTCTTCTGGCTATAATCCACTATCTGACCGCATCTTACGCGAACTGGTACTCCGTACTGAGTACCGGGAATTACTTAGTGGATTCCTTACATTAAGTATATCGATATTTTAACTGCGAACTAAAGAGTATTGTAACCAACCGCATCCTTTAAGTCACAAATCATAATATAACAGTTCAGTCCCCGGCTTCACTGTCACGGACTTTACAGCAAATGCAAAATCCGGGGCTGGACTGTTACATTACGTTCCACATTTCCCCTGCATCATAATCGTCAATACGAAGTATTTCTCTCCCGCCTCATACTGCATCGTTCCGTAATACTTCTCCACACACCTCCGCATATTGTTCATACCGAAGCCATGCAGGCCGCCGTCTTCCTTGGTCGTCCATAAACCGTCCTTTTCCTTATGCCAGACCGTCCCGTCATAAGTGTTCTCCACCACGACAAAGAACATCCTCCCCTTCGTATATCCCCGGAAATGAATCAGCTTTTCCCCGTCTTCCGGTACCTTCCTGCAGGCTTCTATCGCATTGTCCAGCGCATTGTTGAGCAGGATTCCCAGATCAAAAGCCTCTATGCACAGCTGCACCGGATAAATCAAATCCCCTGTAAGCTCAATTCCTTCCTGCGCACATATTTGTCCTTTACGATTCAGAATCACGTCCGTCACCGGATTGCCGGTACTAAACTGCAGGGACAATCTGGCTGCCGCCTGGCGCATATTCCTCAGATATCCCTCCGCTTCCTGCCTGACCTTATCTGAAAGCTGTTCTTTTCCTGTTTCCGCGCATAATAACTGTTCCATATCGGCCACATAATTGTTGACATCGTGCCTCATTCCACGGATTCCGTCGTACAGCTGCTCCAGTTCCCTGACATGGGCTGTCATATCCGCAACCTGCTGTTTGTAAAAAAGCAGACTGTTCTTCTCATCCTCCGCACGCATCAGCTCACTGTATATCTTCCGGCCAAGCACAGTACAGACCAGGCACAATACGGCAATCACAGGCACTACCACATACATGCTCTCATGTTTTTCATAGAGAAACTCAATCTCTGTCCCCTGCTGCCTGAAAAAAGAAATTCGCCAGGATACATCAAATGCCATCCCAATCACCGGCGTCAGCATCAGGAAACAAAGCCCCTGGCTGTTAATCTCGTCCACGGAACCGATCATGTAACGCCGGTACGACCTTAACACCATATACATAAGAAAAAGATATCCCGCCGTATACAGCCATATACTGTATGTCTGCAGGTATTTGGCAGCGATCATATAGCTGTCTGCATCTATCTTTTCCGCCACAACACATTCGTACAGATAATCGATGCATCCGACTGTCACAAACGACCAGATGCTGTGCAGCGTAAATTTCGCCATCTCCTGAATCGTATAGAATACGAGCACAAGATACAGCTTAGCTATCCTACTTCCCTGATATAAAATATCCATCGCTGCAAAACTACAGCACAAGATAATAACCAGCTTGATAATGCTGTAGCTGCTGTCCCAGATCTCCCCTGCTGCATTTTTGTAGAGAACCTTATTCACCCACTCTGAGCATGACAGCCAGAGATTTATGAGAAATGCCTGTAAGAAAAAAAGTACCTTCCCCACGGAACGATACTTCTCTTTCAGAAAAATACGGTCTTTGCACAGAAATAATAAAAACCATGCCCTGACTGAATATTCGGCCAGATCAGACAATCCCACTGTCATAGAGCTACTCCTTCAAAAATCTGCAGTACAGCTTCACGAACTCACCGTATTTCTGCTTCGCCAGATAGATCCTATCTCCCTGTCCGACAGTGATACTTTCATGATCATATCCGCTGACGGCGGACAATGCAACAAGATATCCTCTGTGACAACGATAGAATCCCTCGCCCAGCACTTCCTGCAGATGATTCATCCGTTCATAGTATTCCAGACATTCCGTCTTCGTATGCAGGATCACTTTGCGCCCGTTGTTCTCTATATAAAGAATATCCTCCACCGGAATCCGTCGGTGACTCCCTTCTGTCTTGACTAACAAATACTTAGGGCCGGACTGCTTCTTATCCACTTCCTGTGCGGCACGCCTTAAAACATCCAGCATCTTATCCTGATCTACCGGTTTCATGAGATAATGGAATGCTCCCACATCAAAAGCTTCGAAAACCTGCTCCTTAACTCCCGTCACAAAAATCAGAATCGAGTCCACAAGTTCCCGCAGACGCCTCGCTGTCTCCATACCATCCATGCCCTCCATCGCGATATCTAAGAGCACGATATCCGGACGGTAACCTTCTTTTACACTTTCTATCAACTTCATCCCTGAATCAAATTCACATGTCTGTGCCTGAGAAAACTCCTTCTCAAGTAAGGTTAGAATCCTTTCTCTCCCTCTTACTTCGTCATCGCATACTGCAATATTCATGTTTCCCCTCGTATCTTCAGCATGCCGCTCTTTTTTTCATCTTTCCGCGGCATCTTATGCACTTTCTCCTGTTATTATATCGGCACAAATATTCTATTTATTCTTTTTCATGTCATAAAACATGTTTTTTTTGTAACAAACGGGAAAATCAAATGAAGAATGACTTTCCCGTTCCATAAGCTTATGCTGACCTACAGAATACAATCCTGAAAGATCAGGTTTCCTCATCCACTATGCTTCCTTTCAGGTCCTCTTCCAACAGTCTCATCTTATGAAGCATATTCTTGACATCCGTCTGCGCATTGGAAACGCCGCCGGTTCCCCCCATTCCGGCATCTATCATGTCTCCCAGCAAGACCGCGTCTTCTCTAGAGCGCTCCTCTGCCTCCCTGCGGAGTTCTTCTCTCTCCTCGTTCTTTGCATGCGCTTCGTCGACCCGTACTTCCAATTCCTCCTGGTCTTTTTTTCGTTCCTCTATCTTTTCTTCCTCTTCTGCCTTCTCCTCCGCTTTGTCCTCGGCTTCCTCTTTCTTCTCTTCCATCTCCTCGTCCACGTGGTCCGTGGCTTCCTCCATGAGCATACCGATCACTTCCTTGCTCGCTGCCGCCATCACATCCTCAGCCTTGTCCTGCGCTTTCTCCATCTCACGAAACTTCAAACGCTCCAGCTTAATGGCGCGGATCGATCCGTAGTACGCAGATATCTGGTCTTTGAGAACATCATTTCTCCTCTCATAGACCTGCTGATAGTTGTCGATCTCCAAGCAACGCTTCTGATATTCTGTCAGAGGAATTCCCTCCATCTCCTTCAGACGTGCTGCCTCCTCATCTGTCAATGCAGGCTCTACGCCTCTCGCTTCGGCGTCCGCCTTTATCTGCAGCAGTTCCATATCTTCTCTTGTCTCAGGCTGCCTCCCCTTTATCTCCTTCAGGCGCTGTTCTTCTTCCACCGTCATGAACACTTCACCCGGGCGCCTCAGGGAATCGGCTTTCTTCTGAAGCAGCTCAAGATCCTTCTGCTCCTGAGAATCCAGTGCAACACCGAATTGCTGCCGCAGCGCTTCCTTCTGCGCTTCTCCCTCGGCTATCAGCCCATCGTTCTCTTCCTTTTCATTCTGCAGCTGTGACAGCTTGCTCCGTATATCCAATATGCTCTGATCTATCTTCCTGTCGCCATCCCAAGCGTCCCCTATCATCTTGAGCGCCCTCTGTTTGGCGTGCAGTTTACGCTGTGTTATCGGATCTTTCTTGATATTCAGCTCCCCCATAAATATAGTCTTCCTGCCCTGCTGTCCCTGTCCGTTCCCGCCGGCTCTCTCTTGCGCCCTCGCCCTGGCCGCACTGCTGACATTGATAACCTGATTCTCGTTGGCATTCGCTCTGATCTGCATAAAATGTAACCTCCTTGTATCCCCTGGACAAAATCCATTTCGTCCCGCTTAAGATCATCTGTTTAAATTTCGATCCGTTTTCTTTACACTCTGATAATATTATCGGCATATTGTATATTTTTCTT
>CAYXKS010000217.1:0-3759 GCA_964465725.1 uncultured Bacteroides sp.
CTCTTTTCTCTCTTGAATTTTCAGGGTTGCATTACTGTTTATTTGTCAAGGTTCTATACGCATCTTATACTGTACGCGAACTGCTGATTCTTTGTGTTTTCCTCAGCAACGTATCTGAGTATATCATCAGCATTTCTGAATGTCAACAGATTTTTTGATATTTTTTTCAAAAAATTTACAAAGCAAAATTTACAATGTCGTTACTATAATTATCCCATAGAAAACATTTCTTCCACTTCCCGGCATATTCCCTCGCTGATCAGTTTACGCATTGTCTCCCTCTGCTCTGTCTTCTTCATCTTTTCATCTTTGAGTATCATTCCATAGCAGAATACCTTGGAGTAAATACTTAATATAAGATATGTTATTTTTTCCTCAGACGGCATTATCCTGCCTTTCAGTTCGTCCGCCAACAAGTTTCTGATCACATCTATCACAGGTGCTTCTCCTGACAGCTTCTTCTGTTTCAGAAGATCTTTAACCTGTCTGCTCACTGAAGAATTGTCAGACAGCATATGAATCAGCCGGAAGATGCAATCCGTATTGGCAACCTGCCTCTCCATCGCGAGCAGCACATAATCCACTTTATGGTACAGATCCTTCTCTTTGCACATCCCTTCGTATAATTGCCTGCAAAATCTCTCTCCGTTATAGAAAAATGCCTTTGCGATCATTTCTTCTTTTCCGGAAAAATATTCATATGCAGTACCTTTTCCGATCCCGGCTCTTCTTGTGATCTCTGAAACCGTAAGATTATTAATATCAGCGCCTTCTTCAAACAGCGCAATTATGGCCTGATATATCGCTATCTCCTTCGGCAAGTATTCTTTATTCATTTTCATCTGCCTCTATACTCCCTGTCTTATTCTTTTCCCTCATAAATACATCATAAATACAGGGAATCACAATTAATGTCAATAAAGTACCATAAATCAGTCCGCCGATCGTAACCACAGACATTGGTTTCGACATATCAGCCCCCATGTCATCGCTGAATGCCATGGTACTCAATGCCAGGATCGTTGTAAGTGCGGTCATCAGGACGGGACGTATTCTGGTTCTTCCTGCCGTAATGATGGCGTCTCTTTTCTTCATTCCACCCGCACGAAGCTGATTAATATAGTCTACCAGCACGATACCATTATTCACAATAATACCGGACAGCATAACAAAACCGATTAATGCAATAACACTTACCTCACTGCCACTGACATATAATCCCAGAAGACCGCCTGTAAATGCAAGTGGAATGGTAAACATGATAATGAACGGCGATAACAGGGACTGAAATTGTGCAACCATGATCAGGTACATAAAGATCAGCGCCAGAACCAGCATTAGGAAAACCTGCTCCATCGCATCATTAATGGTCTCATTCTCACCGCTCATCGTATAGCTATATCCCTCCGGCATATCATAATCCTTGAGCGCCGCCTCCACATCATCCGATACAAATCCGACATTGTATCCCTCCGCGATCGATGCTGATACGGAAATATATCTGGTCTGGTCAACTCTGTTTACGGACTTCGGCGCTTCCGTGCTCTCAAATACTGCGATATCCGACAGTTTTATCTTTTCCTTCTTGCCATCCTGTTTCGTGTGGTCAAGCTCCAGATCCTTCACCAGTTTTCTTGTCAATTCTATATCGTTTGCATGCTTTACATACACACTGTACTCTTCGATCTCTGTCTCCAGCGTCGTCGCACTGGCAGCATCGGCCAGCTTTGCCTGTATCTGCTGAAAAGCCTGCGCCACGGTAATTCCGTGCTCTATCGCCTTTTGCCTGTCAATCACAATACGCAACTCACCTGTAGCTTCTTCCAAACCGTCAGACACCTCCGCCGTGCCTTCCACTCCCTCTACAATAGCGGCAATATCTTTGGCAATTTCCTGCAGAGTATCCAGCTCGCGTCCTTTGACCTGCACAACAATGCCGCTTCCGCCCAGTGCACTCATATCCATGGTGGAAGTCTCAATTGCAGCCTCGGCCTGGTTCGCATCCAGAATATCAGCGATATTCTCCCGAATATCATGTGCAATCTCCACGTTATCCTTTTCTTTGTCCTCGCGCAACGATATATACACAACAGTTTCATTCGTCGATGAATTGCCTCCGCCAGAAAGCATACTCAAGGAAGAGGTACTTGCCATCGCTCCCACATCTGTCACATCCTCCATTTCCCGCAGCCGATCGATCACACTGTCCGTCACATCTGCCGTCTGACTAAGCGGAGTGTCCTTCGGCAGGCTCAGCGTCATTGTAATCTGTGTGCTGTCCATATCCGGCATAAAAGCGGTTCCCTTAGAAAAAGCCGCCTTTGCACTTATCACCAGCAGAACCAGCACCAGCACAAACACAATCGGTTTAAAGCGCAGCGACAACTCAAGTACCTTGCTGTAGCCCTTTATCAAACCGCCGAATACCTTTCCTTCTTTCTGCGGCTTTGCCTTGGAAAAAACGCCTGCGGACATGGCCGGAACTACAGTCAATGCAATCAGCAGGCTGGCAAACAGAGAGTAGGCAATCGTAAGTCCCATATCTACGAATAACTGTCTGACGATTCCTTCCGTAAAAACAATCGGAAGAAATACGCACACCGTCGTAAGCGTGGATGCCATAATCGCTCCCGCCACTTCGCCCGCGCCTTCTATTGCGGCTTCTTTCGCCGAATATCCTTCGCTTCGCATTCTGAAAATATTCTCAATCACAACGATGGAATTATCCACCAGCATACCAACGCCCAGCGCCAGGCCCGACAAAGATATGACATTCAGGGTAACACCGCTGAAATACATACACACGATCGCCGTGATCAGGCTGACCGGAATGGAACAAGCCACCACTGCCGTAGGACGCCAATCTTTCAGGAACAGAATCAGGATCAACACTGCAAGGATTGCGCCGAACAATACATTATTAATAATGGAATCCATCACCAGATCTATGTAAATTCCTTGATCCATTAAAGTAATCAGTATCAGATCTTCATTTTCTTCCTTTAATTCCTCGAATTTATCCAATATTCTGTCGGAAACATCACCCGTGGAATACCCTGTCTGCTTCTGGATCGTTATCATAATACCGGGCGCTCCGTTTACATTGGCATAGATTTCTTCGGAATTATCCGTCATGAATACATCCGCCACATCCTCCAATGTGATGATATCCACGCCGTCCATCTCGGGATTGAGCAGAGGCATCTTCTTCAGTTCTTCTATATCCTCCGGCTTGTCACCTACCCTTACCAGATAATCGATTCCTTCCTCCGTCACATACCCTGCTGGCATGGAGAAATTCTGCGCTGCCAGAAGAGATTTTACGGTATCGACCGTAAGGATATCATTCATGTCCGCCTGGTTATATGCATCCACTCTCGCCTCTTCCAGTTCTTCTTCACCATCCAGAATCTGCTGCAATGCATCCTTTAACTGCTCTGCGGAATCTTTCAGCTGTTCTTCGCCGTCCTGGATCTGTTCCCATGCGGAATCAATCTGCTCCTGCCCTGCTTTCAGCTGCTCCTCACCTGCCTCGAGCTGCGCCTCGCTTGCTTCCAGCTGAGTCTCGGCCGCAGACAACTGCATTTCACCGACGCTGATCGTAGTCTGGGCGTTGGCAAACTCGATCGCTGCGGTCAGATTGCCGGCATAGATCTGCTCCAGAGCCTTGTCCAGAGAAGACATATTCTCCTCGATCACAGAAAGCTGTGTACTCATTGCGGAGATGGCGGCTGACTGCATCGAAATATTTGCTTCAAG
>CAYXKS010000217.1:3859-6183 GCA_964465725.1 uncultured Bacteroides sp.
CTATCAACAGCCTGCTTTGCCTCATTATACTTCTTTATACCCTCATCAAGCTGAACCATCATCCCCTGCGCAGCCTCAATCGATGCTTTCGCAGTCGCAATCTCCAGAGTCAGATGCATCTTCGTCGCTTCCAGCTCTGTCTTCGCTGTCAGAATCTCAGTCTCCGCCGCCGCCAACTGGGCAGTAGTCTCCCCCTTCTTATTGGCAAGCTCTGATTTTCCTTCTTCAAGTTTCGCCTTATTCTCGGCAATCTCTGCCTTTCCATCAGCCAGCTTCTGTTTATTCTCTTCCAGTTCTGCACTGTTATCATCCAATTCCTGCTGGTTGTCCACCAGCTCCTGCTTACTGTCTTCCAGTTCTGCACGCGCTTCGGCAAGATCCGCCTGGCCGTCATAAATCTCCTGCCTTCCGTCGGCAAGCTCCTGCTCTGCGTCCTTCATTTCATCATCAATATGGGCAAATACCTGCTTATTGATGGCATCAATTTTCTCCTGTCTGATGATCACATTTACGCTCTCCTCAAACAGGCCCGTAGCGCTGGCGGAAGCAACGCCTTCTATACTCTCCAGTTCCGGAATGACCACATTCTGTGTCATATCGCTCACCTGAGCATCCGTCATCCCTGTATTGCCGACCGCAGCGATCATAACCGGCAGCATGTCCGGATTCAGTTTCATGATAATCGGGCTTCCGACAGAATCATCCCAATAACTTTTGATCTGATCCAAATTCTCCCTAATCTCCAGAGACGCCGCATTCATATCTGTTGACTGCGCAAATTCCAGGATAACCGTAGAATAGTTCTCACTGGAAACAGAACTAATTCCTTCAATATTGCTCACCGTCGCCATAGAGGCTTCCACCGGTTTCGTCACGACCATCTCTACAGTCTCTGGGCTTGCTCCGGGATACGGTGTCATGACAATGACATACGGCAAACTGATACTCGGCAGCAAATCCGTAGACATCTTTGTAAAGGAAACAACCCCGAGAACGATCACCAGAATAACTGCAACCAAAACCGTATATGGTTTCTTAACGCTGAATTTTCCTAACATAATATGACACTCCTCTTTCCCATCGTCTTCCGCCCGACCGGTCGGTCGGTTGCTTAATCAGTATATTTTGAAAATGATTTACTGTCAATAAATTATTTCCCTCTTAATAAATATTTTAGAAATCTAAAATCTATCACATATTTTTGTACAAAAAAAGCATAGACTACTTAATCATTCTCGTTCGTCTATGCTTATCGCAACCGCTCTTTAATCTGTATTCGGAATATCCAATGAACCACCCCGCTTCAAGCTACGGGGTATCCGCACCCTGGCTTCTTCCTTCAGAGCGCTTCAAGCAGCGGGATATTAAACTCATGAAGGAATAAATCCGTGAAGAAATAACATATTCGGCCCCTGGTCTCATCGCTGCACCGATATACACATAATCACTGCAGTACTATCGTCGAATTACCAGCATCCCCACATAATATGAAATTAATCGATTCTACCGTAGTGGACTGAGGAACCTCTATAATACTGACTAACTCTACACTTGATCCCGCCGGAATCACATCATTATAAGTATGCAGATCGTTCAACAACATCGTGGATAATGCGTTCTCCTGTGAACCACCGTTGACAGAAATCCGAAATCTTGCTCCATATCCCATCATATCTAGTGCCTGATCTGCAGAGCTTCCGTTAGAGGCCGTGAACTTCAGGACAAGAAGCTGCATTCCTTCCGTGGCATCCATTGCAAAAAATAACGTTCCTTCCTCCCCTTCGGTAGGATAAGACTGTACCAGCTCGTATCCCGCATATTGAAATGTAACATTCTGAATACCATAAAATTCTTCTATTGTAGCAGGTAGTGACGCCGCTTCCTCGTCCTGGCTGACATCGACTACTTCTGTATCATTATCTGTATCACTCACCTCGTCACTTTCCGGAGTGTTCTCTTCCTCTGCCCTCTTCTCCTCTAGTAGCTTCTGTTCCCGCTCCGTCTTCTTATTCTCTTCCTCTTCATATTCAGACGTGCTCATCAGCCGTCCGCTGTGGACTCTATCGTATTTCAATAACACGCCTGACGCATATTCTGAAATAAGTTCTGTCTCTTCTTCTGTCAAATCAGGCATTACTGAACCGCACCCGGTTATAAGAACCGCCGCCATGATACCACACAGAAATGTTCCCGCTTTTCTCACATCAATTCTCCCATCGTTATTTAAAATATATCTTCCACCGCAGTTTTGCCACCTCACATATGAGCTGTGGCCCATTCCTTATTATAACGTAATATCTCTCATCTGACAAACTTTTTCTTCA
>CAYXKS010000218.1:0-3177 GCA_964465725.1 uncultured Bacteroides sp.
CTGTGCCCACACAACTTTCCGGCTAATCCGCCGCTATACACTCGTCCAGGCACATCGCCCATGGGGGATAAACGCACAAACGCTGACAATCCCATTTTCCAGGACTGCCAGCCGTCTGCATATCTCTCATGATATCGTTTAGCAGCCCCAACAACTGCCAGCGCATTTTGTCATTCCGAAGCGTCACAAATTTCTGACTAAATCAATTGCCTATCAGAAATTAATTCAACCTTATATTCGGCTGTACAACCTGGTTATATCATAGATCCGCTCCGCCAGCTCCTCCGTAAACTCTCCCGGCAGCATCCTCCACTTCCAGTTCGTTCCAAGCGTAGAAGGCATATTGATTCTCGCCTCCGTGCCAAGTCCCAGATAATCCTGCATCGGGATCACACAAGTATCCGCTACGCTGGACATCGCTGCCCGAATAAACACCCACTGCACATCTTTGTTGCTGCGAATATTCAAATATTTCCTCGCAAACGCCTTATCCTTGCGGTTCAATGCCGTATACCATCCCAGCGTTGTATCATTGTCATGGGTTCCTGTATAGACGATGCAATTCTTACCATAATTATGCGGCAGATAATCGCTCTCTTCCCTGGAGTCGAAAGCAAACTGCAGAATCTTCATACCCGGATAGCCAGTCTTCTTAACCAATTTAATGACCGTATCAGTCAAGAATCCAAGATCCTCCGCAATCACAGCCTTATTTCCCAGCTTTGCCTTCATCGTCTTGAAAATATCGTATCCAGGACCTTTCTCCCAGTGCCCGAACTCGGCCGTCTCATCACCATAGGGAATGGAATAATACTCATCAAAACCACGAAAATGATCGATCCTAACCACATCGTAAAGCTTGTAACAATAAGCAATACGCTTCATCCACCACGCATACTCCGTCTCTTTGTGATATTCCCAACGGTACAAAGGATTCCCCCATAACTGTCCCGTCGCCGAAAAGGCATCTGGCGGGCATCCCGCCACAGCAATAGGAGTCAGGGTATCATCCAGTTGGAACAGCTTCGGATTCGCCCATGTATCAGCACTGTCAAACGCCACATAGATCGGAATATCGCCTATGATCTGTATCTTCTTCTTATTGGCATATGCTTTCAGAGCTGACCACTGCTTAGCGAACAGATACTGTTGAAATTCAAAAAACTTCACTTCCTCCGAATACTCATCAAGATATTTCTTCATCGCGGCAGGCTTACGCAGCTTAATATCCTCGTCCCACTCGCTCCAACTCTTGCCCTCGAAGGAATTCTTCACCGCCATGTAAAGCGCATAATCTTCCAGCCAGAAACTATTCTCTTTCACATATGCCTGGAATGATTCATCTTCCTCTATATGACTATTATTAAAAGCAGTCCTGAGCACTTTAAATCTGGAAAGATATATCTTCTCATAATCAATATATCTGTCATTATCCCCGAAATCGCATCGTTCACAGTCAGCCTTTGTCAAATACCCTTCCTCAATCAGAAGTTCCAGATCGATATAATAAGGATTCCCAGCAAAAGTAGAGAAAGACTGATAGGGAGAATCCCCGTATCCTGTCGGCCCCAGCGGAAGAATCTGCCAGTAAGACTGCCCTGCCCTTTCCAGTAAATCTATAAACTTATATGCCTGTTTGGAAAAAGTACCGATCCCATATTCGGACGGAATACTCGACACAGGCAATAAAATCCCGCTTCTTCTCATGATTACAACAATCCTTTCCCTACGGTATCGATTTCGGTATCGTTTCCATTTTACACTTTTCTTCTCGTTCCATCAAGATATAAATGCATATTTCCCCTTTATTCGACACTCTTATGTTACTACTCACAGCTTCCAGCTGTCCATAGTAACAGTATTAGCGTATTTCAAGCCGCCTTCGGCAAGACACAAATACTCTCAATAAGGAAACTTACCAAAAAACATTTTGGCAGAATGCCTCATCCTGGTATTCTGCCAAAAGCCGCCCGGTTTTCCCAGGCACCATTATGGATACCGTAGTATCTATATTTTTATTAACCTTTTACAGCACCTGCCACAATACCTTCAATAATGTATTTCTGGCACATAAAATAGAAGATAACAATCGGAATCAGGGCAATCACGATAGTTGCCATCAAGTGACCGTAGTCGATGGAACCATAGCCGCTTCTCAGATACTGAATCGCAACCGGTATTGTCCTGTACTTCGTTCCGATAATCAGATACGGAAGAAGGAAGTCATTCCAGATCCACATCGCATTCAGAATTGCAATCGTGATGGAGATCGGTTTCAGAACCGGAAATACGACTCTCACAAACATAGTCAGCGGGTTACATCCGTCAATCAGGCCTGCCTCTTCCAGTTCGATCGGAATACCTTTCACAAACCCCGTAAACATGAAGACTGCCATGCTGGAACCAAAACCCAGATACAGAACATTGATGCCGATAAAATTATCCAAATGTGTTACATTGGCTACCTTGGTCATCGTGTACATAACCATCTGGAACGGTACAACCATACTTGCGATAAACATAAAGTAAATAAAGGACGTCAGTTTATTCTTTACCCTGGTAATATACCACGCCGTCATGGAACAGAAGATGATGATCATGATTACGGAAACGACCGTGATAAACAGGGAGTAACCTATACTGTCAAGGAAGTGGATCTTAGTCAGACCCTCTATATAGTTCTTCAGTCCTCTGAAGCTCTCCGCGTTAGGCAGTTCAAAAGGCGATGTCGAAATATACAGCTTATTCTTCAATGAGTTCATGAGAACCAACGCAATCGGGATAATGAATATCACCGACAAAATAGTAAGTACTGCATAAATGATCACATTCGCTGTTTTTCTCTTTTCCTGCATCTTACTCCACCTCCTTAGACTGCGTAATACGAAGCTGAATCAACGAGATTACCAGTACCAGTATTGTGAATACCACTGCCTTAGCCTGACCGACGCCGGCAAAACCGGTACGGTTATAATACGTATTATAAATATCCATCGCAAGCATCGCGGTCTGGTTGCCGGGAGCGCCGCCCGTCAATGCAAGGTTCTGATCATACATCTTAAAGCAGTCTGTCAATGCCAGGAAAGTACAGGTTGTAATAGATGTCATAACCAGAGGGAGGATAATCTTTTTCAAAGTCTGCATATAGTTGGCTCCGTCTATCTTCGCCGCCTCCAG
>CAYXKS010000218.1:3277-6173 GCA_964465725.1 uncultured Bacteroides sp.
TAATCTTTTTCAAAGTCTGCATATAGTTGGCTCCGTCTATCTTCGCCGCCTCCAGGATATCGCCTGAAATGGACTGGATGCCCGCGATATAGATGATCATCAGATAGCCGATCTTTTGCCAGTTATACAGGATAATGATACCCCAATATCCAAGGGTAGAATTGTAAGTAATATCCACACCTGCGACCCTGATCAGAATACCGTTTAACAGAAGCTGCCAGATATAGCCCAGAATAATGCCGCCGATCAGGTTCGGCATGAAGAAGATCGTACGATACACATTTGTACCCTTCAATCCCTTCGTCAGCAGAAGTGCCAGTGCGAAAGCCAACACATTGGTGGAAACTACACCGACTACTGCGATCTTAACCGTAAACCACAGAGCCGCAAGGAACCCGCCGCTGTCACGGAATACAAACATGTAATTAGATAAACCCACCCATTTTGCGGAACCGATCGTCTTGAAATTACAGAAGGACAGATACAGTCCCATAAAAAAAGGAATAACGAATGCAATGATGAACGCTACAAGCGTCGGAAGTACAAAAATCGGAAAATATTTCTTATAATTCTTTTGCATGGTTCTCTCCTTTCCCCACATTTTTCAGATTGCTTTAAAAATCTCTGCCTTTTTCACAAAAAAAGCGCCTCATTCAAATGGTTGCTTCTTTTCTGGAGGACCATAAAACAAAGCGCTTTTTTCATTACAAAAGCTTTACTGTCTCAGATATCTGCGTGGAGCATCCTCCGGCAGTTACTCGATGGCCTGATTCTTTCATGCCCCTTTCTCTGGCCGGTTGGCGTAGCTGGTACGCCAACCTTTCTGAATTGTTGCACACAGCCATCTGTTTATATCTGCTTCTTAATAACCGTTAGCCTGATTCGTGTAAGCTCTCTCGGTCTCCCACTCTGAAACAGCGTCCTTAACTACGTCGTCCCAGGACTTCTGTCCCTGTGCATACATCAGCAGGCTTGCACCGAAGCTGTCTTTCCATGTCTGATCAGGAATCAGGTTACAGGTCGTAGGATATGCTGCCTTACCTGCTGCTGAGATATCATTCTCACTTCCGAACAGAGGATTCGTGTACTCTGCACCTTCCATGCAGGAGAACGGTGTTACAAGCTGCAATTTCTGCGCAACCAGGTTCTTACCTGTATCGGAAGAGAAGAGCCATGTCAGGAAATCGATTGCTGCAAGCTGATCTTCCTCAGGAAGCTGTGAATTAATACATAAGGACTGGGAACCGCCTACACAAAGACCCATCGCTTCCTCACCTTCTGCACCTGTTGTGATCGGGATGAAACGAACCTTGTCATCCTGTACTACTTTACCGTCTGTGTTCAGGATGGTATTCCATGCCCAGTCACCATTCTGGATCATTGCACATTTACCAAGTGCAAACTCAGCCATGGAATCGTCAACCGTCTTGGTACCAACCAGATTAGGCTCGATTACAGAGTTGTTTAAGTAAAGATCAAGAATGTTCTTGAACGTATCTGCCTCTGCAAAAGTGAACTCCGGAACAGCGCCGTTGATATCAACGTCTGCACCCCACTCCCAGTAAAGCGGTATGTTCATAAGGTGTGTCTGATATCTCCAGTCATCACCCTGCTTCAAAGATGTGGAACCGAATACACCTTCGATACCCAGTTCATCTTTCATAGCTGTCATATCTTCTACAACCGCTTTCAGTGCATCAAATGTATACAGGTCATCCAGGGATGTGTACTCTGTAGATTTATTAGGCGATGCAAAATACGCATCTGTGATCTCGCTGTTTACGATGATTCCCCAGCCTTCCAAAACGTAACACAGAGCCAGAACCTTGCCGTCTTCCTGCATTGTGTATCTCTGATCTGTCACATAAGAATAAAGTTCCGTATCAGACCAGTCACGGCAATACTCCTTCCAGTTACCAAGTGCTGTTGCACTCTCAACTACGAAAATGCCAGGAGCTTCTGAGCTGTCCATTCTTGCTGTCAATGTAGACTCATACTGTCCGGAAGCCGCTGTCTCAATCTGAACATCAATACCAGTCTCAGCAGTATAAGCTGCTGCCACTTCCTGCATAGCGTCTGAGATCTCAGGCTTAAAATTCAGCATGCGGACTGTTCCGCTGTAATCGCTCGATGCAGACGCACCGGAATCACTTGCTGCCGCCTCATCGCCAGAAGCATCAGATGTATCCTCTGTTGCCTCCGTTGCTTCCGTTGACTCTGTCGTCTCCTCTCCTGCATCTGATCCGGAATCAGCAGCCGGTGCATCACCAGAACCGCCGCATCCTGCAAGCAGGGAAGAAACCATTGCCACACACAATAATGCGCTTACCAGTTTCTTTTTCATATTGTTTCCCTCTCTTTCAATGAGTATTTGTTTGGTAACGTTTTCGGTAACGATATCGGCATCGTTCTCGGTAACGTTTCCATTGGTATGGGTTAAGTATATAACCTAAACAAAGATTTGGCAATAGGGAAATTTCAACTTTGCTGTTTTCAATAGAAAGTATGTGATGAATTTGTGCAGATTATACAAAAAGATAAAGATTATGGAATCGTATACGGAGGGAGACGGATATTTTTCACAACATCCCGCCTATCTCCTTCACCGACTTAAAAATAAGATGCGGCATTACATCGGACTCTCTCACATCCTCCATCGTCGCTTCGCCGCTCAGAACAAGCACACTCTTAAGTCCGTTATTCCTTCCCGCCGCAATATCCGTATAAAGCCTGTCCCCCACCATGGCAATCCTATCCCTCTGCATCTGAACTCTTGTGGCCAGATATTCTATGATATCCTCATTGGGTTTGCCGATAATGCGGTCAGGATAGCGGAAGGCGGAAGCATGGATGAACGCATGGATTGCCCCCGCATCAGGAATAAAGCCCGTTTCCG
>CAYXKS010000219.1:0-4564 GCA_964465725.1 uncultured Bacteroides sp.
TTTCGTTAAATGGATTCTTCTTAGTGAAACAGCCCTCTCTGTAAACTTTAGAAATTTTTCACACGCTATTCCTCAATCGGCACAATCTCAACGCTTCCCACATGATGCTCGGCATAGAAGAGCGCCTGATATTCTCCCGGCCTGTCAAGCTTAACCGTATATGTTCCGTCAGGGTCTGTCTCATCGAAACAGACCTTTTTCTCACTGTTATCAGGACCAATTAACTTAAGCCTCAGCTTACCGTCCCTTATCTTACATACAAGAGACACTGTCATAGGAGCATCAATCTGAAATGTAACGGTCATCGGGTCTGCGTAAAGCCCATCGGCATGATAGCGAATATTCTCAGGCCAGTTATCTTCTATCTCTTCAATACCAATGGATTTCAAACCATCTATTTCATTCAAAGGTTTTTCCGGTTTCTCCAACTTATCATTTTCTTCTGTGAAATCCGGCTTTGCCTTCCTCCGTTCCGGGGCTTCTGCCGCCTCTGGTGCCTCTGTCACTTCCGGCGCTTCCATCGCTTCTGGTACTTCCATCACTTCTGACGTTTCCATCGCTTCTGGTACTTCCATCACTTCTGGCATTTCTATATTTTTCGTATTTTTCAGCTTTTCTGTATCTTCAATATTCTCAATGCTTTCCCCTTCCTCCATAAAGTCAGAGAAATTCACATTTTCTCCCGCTTCCACCTTGATATCAAAAGTGCACACAGAGCTTTCTCCGTCACTGGCAAAGGTGATCTCGCCTTCCCCCTCTGCCACATCGACCTGTACATCCATCTTCCTGGTGGTGCCTTCTGCGATCAGCGTCTCTGTTCCGTCCGGTGCTATATAGATCAGTCTTATATTTCCTTTTTCACACTTCATGCTGCCTGTAACAGCCATACTTCCGTTTCCGCCCTCTGCCGTCACAAGAATAAGCCCACTATTCTGATCATCCGCCGCCTGATGAATCGTTCCCCGCACCCTGCAGGTATTTTCCTCTCTCTCTGAACTGTACCGTTCAAAGTAAGTGGAATGCTTATTAAAAATTCCCTGGGAGACTTCCACTGCGAAGCCGTCTCCTGATATTGTTATTCCAGCTCCGCATCCTGAGCTCAATATACATACTACTGCCGATACCACTGCTAAGATTGTCGTTTTTCTCATTTTTCCTCCAATGCTATCCTGTCACATCTCCGCTTTTGCCGCACCTGCACCTCCACGTCTTCTTGGACAGGAATGCCCATGAAAAGTACGGTGCAAGTATCAGCGCATACCTGCGCATATGCACACAATGCACACATGCAGGCGAGCTGCATAGGCTACATGGCACGTGTACGCTCAGCGCGGCGAGTGCGCAGAGCTGTTGCCGCAGGTGTTCTTTTCATACCTTATAGCCAAGCGCCTTTTCTTATTATGTCGTCTACTATATTTATAACGGAATAGCATTGTAAAAATCTTCATGTGCAAGAGTTGTTTTCGTCTAAATTTTAGGCTCAGATTTCTGTGACCCCCGCTTTACTCCACTCATCAAAAACACCTCACGGCATATCAACCGTGAATAGCGACGACTTCCTCACTCTTTTCCATATATCCGCTGTACAGCCGCCGGCAGTTCATCGTATTTCACTTCACTCCATTCGATGACTCCCCGGATGGGCGCCATAGTCAGACAGAGAAAAGCGTCCTCTCTCAATTCTCTCGAAGCTCCGAATGTGATCTCTTTATCCTGCCCTTTATCATCATAAGCGCGCAGGGTATAAGAATAGTCCATTCCTCCCTGCAGGTCGATCACACCTCCGCGGGAATTGACCTGACGGATTCTGTCATTGTCAATCTGTGTGTAATAGTAAGTACTGCCGGTTCCTGACAGGAACCATGCCGCAAATCCCATAAAACATGCAATCATTATCACAACTGCCGCTATTACGATATTCAATTTTTCTTTCATATTAATCTCCTTTTTGCGTAAATTTTCTGCGCACATTCCTTTCTCCACACTCTGGCGCAAAATGTCGCAAGACCGCTGCTCATTTTCGAGTTCGTCCTATTTCTGCTATGCTTCATTATGCACCTGCCGCGTCCCTTTTACAGAGTCTATGTTAATGCTCTTCCATTACCACCCTTTTTTCGTCACGTCCTTCTTCGGCTTCTTCACTACTTTCCCTGAAGCGCTTTCACTTTCCTTCACAGTCAATATAAAAACTGCAGCAACAAGCAGCGCAAAGAGCAGGCTGAGAAGGCAGACGAATATATTCCAGTGCACAGCCGGATCGTAACTGCGGTAATTTATCATCCCCAGGCTCGCCATAACAGGATAAATATTCGACAATGTTGTATTCCCGCCCGCAAACATACCGCCATACCCATAGACAAAAGCAATGATCGTTCCGATCATATGGCCGTTCGGTATGTGGGCAGCGGCCGCGATCACCGGCATGACAGCAAGATACAGAAACAGACAGTTTAAAATGATCTGCAGAAATGTCTGCAGGACAGACGCTGCTGACAGTCCCGGAAATCCCATGACCAGATTCCCGATCACCGTAAACACCGCGCTTGCCAGCCCCAAAAACAGAGACAGCAGCGCACAGACCATCAGCTTTCCCCATAATAAACCGCGATAGGAGATCGGAACCGTCAGAATGCTTTTCAATGTGTCATCCTTTTCTTCCCTCGCTATGATATACCCCGCGATCAGAGTAATGCACATCGGAAAGATCATCGTGACATTATTCTTGATCACCTGCTCGGCAAAGTGCTCAAAAGTCCAATAGGTACCGTCCAGCGCCGTAGTTGAGAAAATCGTCAGAAGAACCGAGAGCAGCATCAGAAACACGCCCGCCCATATGATATGATAACGTTTTAATTTCCAAATTTCAGTCCTGATCATGCGAAACATAATTGCACCTCCACAACCTCTTTCTTTCCAATTTTAATTCTCCCCTCTCCTCTTATACAGATAATCGATCAGTGCAACAGAAATAAGCGTCATTGCGCCCAGAATACACACTGTCTGCAAAGTTGACGGGAACAGATGCTCCAGCGCCTCTATATTATCGCGCACACCATGTCTGACCATATCCGCCGCGGCCCAAAGCGTCGTGAGAGGAATGGGCATCAGCCAGCACAGCATCCTGGGGAGTACTTCAAAACAGGACTCCGCGGTCAGACTCAGCACACTGTAGAAAACACACAGCAAAATGGAAAAAACATACGTTTTGCTGCAGAACACCACAAGCACCACCAGAGGCAGGGTCCCGGCTGTGATGAAAATCCCCATTTCCGCCGCGATCACAAATTTATAGACGACTCCGGTCACCTCCGCTTCCTTCACCAGGCAGCCGCACACAACCGCGGAGAGTGCCGATATGAAGCTAAAGACAATTCCACAGAAGAACAGAGCCGCTATCTTGGCAAAGATCATCTGTGTGCTTGTCACCGGGATCGTGCGTAAGTTCTTGAATGTATCATTGTCGCGTTCCATGAAAAACAGCATGGCCGCGATCACCCCGATGACACAGGGCAGCAGCATTTCCACACCATACCCCATGACAAAGCCAAAATATTCATTGAAATTTTTTACCCGATCCTCGACCGCAAACTGCGGCATTGTCATGAAAGCAACAAGCGGTCCCGGAAATAAAAGAGCGGATGCTGCCACGAGAAGGATAAATTTCTTCCGTTTTAATTTCGCAAATTCACAGATAATAAGTTTAAGCAATCCCCTCACCCCCTGTCACACGCTTGAAATAATCCTCAAGGCTTTCCTCTGATGTGACGGCCTGGGAAACCTCCAGCCCATTCTCCACAAAAGCTGTTACGATCATACCCACCGGCAGTTCCAGATTATGCACCTTCAGATTATGATCATCCTGTATCGTAAACTGCTCCTCATGGAAAATCTTTTCCAGAATCCTTGCCGCCTGCGCCGTGTCGGAAACAGTGAAACCGATATGTTTGCTGCTCTTTGCCTCCAGCTGTGCCAGGCTCTCTTCCTCCAGCAATACACCGTGGTCAATGATTCCTATATCGTCGGCCAGCAGTGCGATCTCTGAGAGAATATGGCTGGAAATCAGGATCGTTTTGCCCCTTTTGCTGCAGAGATCCCGAATAAAAGAACGCACTTCCGCAATCCCAATCGGATCAAGACCGTTGATCGGTTCATCCAGGATCAAAAGCTCCGGATCGTGCATAACCGCAAGGGCGATCGCCAGTCTCTGTTTCATGCCGAGAGAATATTGGGAAAACAGCTTCTTGTCTTTATAAGGCAGCCCCACCAGGTCCAGCGCATCCTTTATCGCATCGCGGTTCGGCACACCCCGCAGAGTCGCAAAGATCCGCAGGTTTTCCGTAGCCGTCAGATTGGGATAGAAGCCTGGGGACTCGATCAGGCTGCCGATTCTTGGCAGCAGCTCCTTCTCGTTGCCCGCAAGAGGCTTCCCCCAGACCGTCACTTCCCCGGTTGTAGGCTTCGTCAGGCCAAGCAGCATCTTCATCGTCGTCGTCTTCCCCGCCCCGTTCCTGCCAAGCAGCCCATAGATGCGCCCCTTCTGGACATGGATGTTCAGATTCGCGAC
>CAYXKS010000219.1:4664-6150 GCA_964465725.1 uncultured Bacteroides sp.
ATCAGTATATTCCTCGTTAATTCCACGATCTCCGCCGTACTGATTTCCATGGCAAATTCATCCGAGTTCAGTTTAAACCAGTCAAAAAGCACATCAATATATTCTTTCAGGTCATACGCCTTGTGCCGCGCCGTTTCCACACAGTCATCGCGCTCCTCTCCTGCGACGATTCCCTTATGCGCGGCATCAAGATATCCGATCAGCGTGGTAAGCGGTGTCCTCACATCATGGGAAAGGCTTGTCATAAGCTGTTTATTGGTTTCCTCCGTCTGATGGTATGCCGCAAGTCTGTTCTCGTAAGACACAACGATATCATTGAGCACATAGACAAGCGGGGCAGTCAGCTCATGCGGTTCGGCTAAAATGCGCCGGTTCCCGTTGCCGCCCTTCACATCGGCCAGCGCATCAACCATTGCAGCGATCTGTTTTCTGGCACGCCTGACAATAAGACAGGAGGCAGTGACAGCTGCTGCCGCAACGGCCAACGACAGAATCGTGATCCAATCCATCTGCAAGTGTCACACCTCCTTATTGAACCGGTAGCCGATTCCTTTGATCGTCTGAATATATTTCGGGCTTCCAGGATTTACTTCTATCTTTTTACGAAGACGGCTGATGATCGCCATAATATTGCTGTCGTCGTAGACATATTCCTCACCCCAGACATGTTCATAAATCTGCTGTTTTGTCAGGATTCTCCCCTGATTTTCCGCACAATACAGAAGCACATCGAACTCCTTCGGCGGAAGCTCGAAGATGCCGTTCACCGTACTGACGCTCCGCTCATCCGGATGAATGCTCAAGCCGTCGAAATCAAACTGCCGCGGCGCTCCTTCAGGCTTGTTAAATCGGGTATAACGGCGTATGAGAGACAGAATCCGTGCTATCAGTTCATCCATATGAAACGGCTTCGTCAGATAATCGTCTGCTCCTGCCCGGAGACCCCGCACCTTGGAAGCATTGTCATCTTTGGAGGTGAACATCAGGATCGGCAGACTGCTCTCTTCCCTGATCCGCTCCAATGTCTCGAAGCCGTCCATCCCGGGCATCATCACGTCAAGTATCACAAGCTGATATTCCTTTTCTTTTAACCTGCTTAGTCCCTCTCTCCCGGTATGACAGCAATCGGCTTCTATGTTTTCTGACAGGACGCTGCGCCTGATCAGTGTGCATAGCTCCTTATCGTCATCTATGATCAGCACTTTATGATCCGCCATTATTTACGCCTCCTGTATCCTGTCTGTGCCCATGGCTTTCCTCCGAAAATATTCTCAACACATGCACCAATGTGACCATCTCTATCAGAACCAAAATATTATTAATTTCTTTGCCAAAGCCTCCATCTAAGCTACATAGAAAACCACCCCTAAACTTTGGCCAGTAGCGGGGTGGTATTTCTATTTCGTCAATGGTCAACCCACCTTGTGGGCGGTTGCTCTTTTAATTTAAGTATAATGTTTCTGACTAAAATGTCAAGAAATTATAC
>CAYXKS010000220.1:0-3366 GCA_964465725.1 uncultured Bacteroides sp.
CAGAGTTCCCAGTGCAGCAGCCCGTTTCTCTACCTCTGCTTTGTTCTTCTTTCCGTCACTTAGCCAGGCTTACAGCCCAATCTGCCCTACGCTCCCAACATGGAAGCAAAATTAGACATGGCCTCCGAAATCTTGATCTGCTGCGGACAGACTTTCTCGCAGCTGTGGCATCCTACACAGGCTGACGGCTGTTTCTCCTGCGGCAGTGCGCTAAGCGCCATCGGAGCCAGGAATCCCCCTCCTGTAAAGCTGTGCTCATTATACAATTCCAACAGCCGCGGAATATCAAGTCCCTTCGGGCAATGACTCACACAATAGTGACACGCCGTACAAGGCAACGTATTGTCCTTCATCGCCTCCACAACATCCATCAGGGTATCCATCTCTTCCCTGGAAAGAGGCTTATCCTCCTCGAAAGTCCGGATATTGGCCTGCAGCTGCTCCATATTCGACATACCGGAAAGTGTCACAGTCACACCCGGAACCGATTGCAGGAATCTGAATGCCCATGCAGGAATCTCCTCCTCAGGCCGTGCTGTCTTTAACTTCTGTGACAACTCCTCCGGGAGCTTCGCCAGCCTGCCGCCCCGAAGTGGCTCCATAACCCACACAGGAATATTGTGAGACTTAAGCAATTCTACTTTCGCTTCCGCATTCTGGAACGACCAGTCCAGGTAATTAAGCTGTATCTGACAAAATTCCATATCCTTGCCGTAAGCATCCAGGAAGCGCTTCATGACATCTATGTTTCCATGCGCGGAAAATCCCAGATGACGGATCCTTCCATTCCGCTTCTGCTCCATCAAATACTCATAAATGCCGTACTGTTCATCGAGGTACGCATCGATATTCATCTCACACACATTATGGAATAAATAGAAGTCGAAATATTCCACACCGCACTTCTCAAGCTGCTTCTCAAAAATCTCCTTCACCTTCGGCATATTGGAAAGATCATAACCCGGAAACTTTGTGGCCAGATAAAAACTCTCTCTGGGATAATGACTCAGAGCCATCCCCATCACAGTCTCCGAATTACCGCTGTGATATCCCCACGCTGTATCGTAATAATTAATCCCATGCTCCATCGCATACGCAACCATTTCCTCTGTCGCCGCCGCATCGATCCTGGAATCATCTCCATCGGTAACAGGCAGACGCATTGCACCAAACCCCAGAGCAGATAGTTTCAAATCCTGAAAATTCTTATAAATCATAGCCGTTGCCTCCTTGCACAAAACAGATTGCCCTGCATTTCAGGGTTCAATCGATCTACAGTTACGCTATACCAACCCCAAACAATCCCTTAAAATTCAGTATAAAAGAAACAGTAATGAAAAGCAAACACTTATTGAGAAAAGATATCAATACCGTTAACGGTTCATCCTACGTTCTAAAACCAATGGACACATTTTGCTTGCCTCTGGTTCAGTGTCGGAAACCAACATAATCCTTTTCATATTTTCTGTTTTCCGTACATTAATTTACCCTATATATCTTAAGAGATTTAAACTGCCATAATCTCTTGACAAATTACTATTAAAAGTTCAAAATACAACTACAGAATCAATTCATAAAACCACATTTCAAATGATTCTGCAAGGCAGTCGCCTGATTCTGATTGCATGTCATAAAGGAGACACATCTATGCTTCTTAGAAAAAACGCATCTATGCCCTCTACCATCAAAACAACACATTCCTCCAGCCGCCGTGTGAACTGGCATGAAGCCGCTGTCTGCGCCGTCCGGATCGAACTACGCGATTTTGCAGACTTTCTGGAATTCCGCACAGAATATATTCTGGGCAAAAACAATTACCGCATTGACTTGTTGGTCATTAAGATGTTGTCTGACCGTCCCATCCCCAAAAATATTGCCCGCCTGTTTACAACCTATAACCTGTTTGAAATAAAAGGGATTCATTCATCCGTAACAGCCAATGCCTATTACAAAACCATCGGTTACGCTGCCCTGCTCCTTGACCAGATCAATAATAACAAAAACCAGTACAGCAGCATGGATATCAGCATAACATTTTTAAGTTTTCATTATCCACGGAAATTAATAAAATATTTGCGAAAAAACAAAAACTTTACTATTGAAAAATATTCGAATGGGATATATTATATCAATAACGAAACTTTTAAAATACAAATTATCGTCACACGCAAACTGCCACCGGAAGATAACCTCTATCTGTGCTGCCTGACTAATAATCTGCGAGATATCTCCCTGATAAACCGGCTTGCTGACGATTATGCCAAACATCGGGAGTCAGAAATTTATATTAAATATCTGCATCAGTTATCAACCGCTAATCTTAAAACGAAAGGAGAATCATCTATGGTATGTGAAGGACTTCTCAATCTCTTTGGCACAAGTTCGGAAGAAATCATTGCACATGCGAAACAGGAATCAGATGAATATTATTTGCCCAAGCTTAGCGAATTATCGGCAACAGTTGAACATCTGACTTCTCAAATCAATTATCTGGAAAGTCTTTTAAGGCAAAACAATATTTCTTTTGATAATTGATTCACTGTGGGGCTATCGCGCCATTTTGATTTTTTAATCATTGGTACGACAGCCCCTTATAATACTATCCCAAAAATAATAGTATAGTTGAACTGATCACCAATTTAACGCCCAGAATATCCCTCTTCGAAACCACCATGCCTGAATCAACGCTTTCTTCTCCCTATTTTTGTGTTTTCTGGAAGGAACGGAACTCAGAGGGTGTCATATTTGTCAGGCGCTTGAATATCTTGCTGAAATAACTGATACTCTCAAACCCTGCCGCTGATGATATCTCTGTAACCGGCATCTGAGTCGTACAGAGCAGATTCTTCGCCTTTTGAACTCGATAGTATTGCAGAAAAAGATTAGGTGTCTGCCTCAGATACTGTCTGAACAGACGATAGCATTCCCGCTCGCTGATATTGGCACAATCGGCCAGCTCTGGAATAGAAATCCTCGTCCGATAATGTTCCATAATATAGAGCAGCATCTGCTTGACACGGATATCATTTGCTTCCATCTGTGTTTCTGTCCGCTGATCCCTGCATTCCTGCACTCGTTGGCACAAATACCCCCATATCTCAGAAAGGATATTTCGCAGGACAAGCGCAAAAAAAGGCGGTTCATCCCGACAGACGACAATCGTCTGCCGGATTAAATCCAGTACGTGTTCTGTTCCTTCCGCATTACGCCAGATCGGAACCGCTTCCATTGCCTTCTGCCTGAAAACCGGAGCAACATAATGCAGGTCGAAATAACTCCCATCTGTTCCTGTCAGAAATGTACGGTCAAACAGGTTTGCATAGAAAACGGTATTATCCTCAACTGCTTCCAGGGCATGAAGCGTAC
>CAYXKS010000220.1:3466-6134 GCA_964465725.1 uncultured Bacteroides sp.
TATGTGGAGCCGAAGGAACCTTTTTCTGAATAAATATATTATTGTAAAATCTCATATCGCCATGTAGCATTGCCATAAATCCGTCACTCTCCTTCTGACGGGGGATATGATATGATGTGTACCAGGACGCTGTTTTCGAAAGCGTACTGCTGCTTGCTCCTCGCTCTGCAGCCTTAAAGGCTCCGGCAATAAGATTATGCACTACCGTAACTTCATGTGTGGCAAATTTCATAGCGCAATCCGATAACAATACATTATAATCTATCAATGTCGGACCATGTGATACTTCCACAAAAATATCTTCACCCATAGCGACCCTTCTTGTGGGATTATCACCTTTTGGCCAATAATTATTGAAAAACAGATTACGTGTTACTCTGTTTCCTTGCGCCTGCCAACCCAGCCAAAGGCCGCAGGTGCAATTATAAAAATAATTATGGCATATAATCACATCGATCGCTGCATACAGCTTAATCCCGCTTGTTTCAGTGCCCCACAGATTTTGCTTGTTGCTAATATGATGAATCCGATTATCCTCAATAATAGAGAGGCTCCCTCCCAAGTGGCCTACAATACCGGCCTGTCCGCAGTCATGAATATCGCATTTTCTGATAATATGAGAACCGATACATTCTTTGTCATCCCCCTCCAGCTGCGTCTGGAAAATGCATTCCCTCTCCGTCGGCATCTCATCTTTATACTTCCATTTTGACTGCTTATGGTTTTCTGCCTGCAAATACTTTCCCATGGAAATACCGGAGCACTTAGACTCATAAATTTCACAGTCATCAATAACCCATCCCTTTGACCAATGAGGATCGATCATCCCTTCCTGATATCCTGTCGGCGAAGCCCACTGCGTTGCCGCCTGCCTTACTGTGAAGCCGCTCAGCGTGATATATCCAATCCCCTCTTTTTCGGGATAAAAACAATTCTTCCTGACACTGATCTCTACATTCTCCTCATTTGGATTCTTTCCCTGGAAATTGGCATACAGCACCGTTTCGTCTTTCTCTTTATCCTGTTCCGTATACCATACATAAACGGAAAATTCCGGTTCCCAGGATGTCCTGCTCCTTTCCGGATGCAAAAGCTTCTTCATATCCGCCACTTCATACATAGATTTCCCATTCAGATAAACATCCCCTGTATGGGCGGTCACAGTCATAGCCGCGGCAAACCATTCTTCACATACTGATCTTGTATAAGGATTTTCATTTCCGAATATGGCATTGGGAATCCTCGCCGTCCATACATCTCCTTCATATAACTCCCAGCTTTCCACCGGCTCTGCACCTGTGATGACCGCTGCCTTCTCCACTTCAGAACGATAGACGATTCTCGCATCTTCTCTTCCTCCGTTTACGGGATTCACCGTTTCCCTATAAATTCCCGGCGCAACAATGATTTCGTCCCCCGGTTTGGCGCACAGAGCCGCCTCCTGTATTTTCTTAAATGGATATTCTCTGCTCCCATTACCTTTTTGCACCGCATTTATATTTACATAGTAATTCATCCCGATACCCTCCCAATTTAATCCTCCGAGAAAAGTATACTCCTTTAAAAAAAACAGTGACAGAAATATTCCGACTCCTTTTGTAACGATTCTGCCAAAATCAAAAAAAGCAGAACAGATTTCTCCGTTCTGCATACTTGTGCCCCATGTCATCCCTGGCACAAACGTTCTGTGAAAAGAGGGCACAAGTCTTAGCGCATACCTGCACACATGCAGACAAGCAGCATGGCGCGTGTACGCTCAGCGAAGCGTGTGCACAGAGCTATTGCCTTAGGTGTTCTTCTCATTCTTCCTGTAGTAGTCGTGCCGACCATACCAGCAGGTTTTATCCCCTGAAATAAAGCACAAAGTACCTCCATTTCTTCTTTTCCTTCAATACCCTCATCAATTCTTTTCTCTCAGCAACAGCCGTCCGGACCATGTCCTCGTCCGCCTCTTTCTCCCCGTACAAGATCTCCTCATAATCTTCCACAAACTTCAGCCTGCACCCTATACGCGCTGCCCGATCTCCAAACTCCTGCGGTCCTTCCCCATACTGCGTCAGTTTCCTGGGCAGCTGCAATAATTCCCCGCTAATCGCCCGTTCCCTGAATTCCTGCAATGTCTCTTTCTCGTCCCTGCGCAGTCCAAGAGCGGCCAGTACCTTTCTGTTAACGGCTGCTTCCATCAGGAACTTCCCGGTCATATTCATTCTCCTGTAACGTCTTCTCCTAAGCACCCTCTGCAATGTCAGGAAAATCATCCCTGTCACACAAACCACAGCCGCCGCATATCCAACAACTTCGAAAAATCGTCTCACACCGACTCCTCTTTCATCTGCCGCCTCCTCCGCATAAGTTTCCTCCCCGGCTATCTCTCCCGCTTCCTTCTGCGAAGGTTCCTCATAGGTGACCACTATGCCTTCATTCCCCTGCTCCGTCTCCCACGGCGTATAGCGAATTCTGCCATATCCCGGTGTCGGTTCGAAAGGAATCCATCCCACTCCATCCAGGTATACCTCCGGCCAAGCATGAGCCATATCACTGTATACGGGTGTCTCTTCCTTTTCCATCGGGACGCAGAACCCCTGCACATATCTGGACGGTATCCCCTGGACTCTCGCCAGCAATGCAAACGCCGTGGCAAAATGTGTACAGTATCCCTCCCGGCTCT
>CAYXKS010000221.1:0-6054 GCA_964465725.1 uncultured Bacteroides sp.
GCCCCAGCTCTTTTAGCCGCTTAACAGCCTCTTCGCGCGTGCGTTTTATAGGTTTACCGACATCAATCCGCTCAATTCTGCTGATATAATCCGCGGTTGCCTGTCCCTGCACCGCCCCTGTCTCTTCTGCATCCGCTGCGGCATCATTTTCTCTCTCCTTCTGCTGCAATGCCTCTATCCGCTTCAGTGCTTCCTGCACTTCCGTCAGGCATACACCCAGCTCTCTAAGCCTCAGTGCAAATATAACCAGGATCAGGACCAGAATCGCAAAAAACATTTTTCTCTTCAGCCGTTTTCTTTTCCTGTATTCCGCCTGCTTTTCAATTCGTCTCATATTTCCTGCATCATTTCCCATTCTCTTATCTCCAATGTACATAAATATTATTTCTATAACCAAAAAACACCCCAACAGGATATCTTTAATCCTATCAAGGTGTTGTGTTATACTTTTTATAAAGTTGTGTCATAGTTGTAAATTCACATTTATTATCCAACATCAACGAACTCATTTCTACGAGGAAATCAACCGATACGCAATAATCCTCTGTGTGCGAACACCCTTATCTTCATTGTGCTCCACAAGCTCCCCGGAAGCTTCTGTTTTGATACGATATTTTTCATCTAAACTCCAACTGACATTTCCGCCATTATAATCAACAGCTACCTGAATGTCATGAAGCTTCACCTCTGCACACAGCGCACTGTTTTTGATTCTCAGCATTGCTTCTGTCTCTGGATCTACCTCGTCTACTTCTATGAAGTTTTCCGTATCCTCCTGTATTCCTGCCAGTTTTAAAAACAGCTCCAGTTTCTCCCACGAAAAACCTGTCGATAAGTCATTATACAATGTTATTTCTGCATCCCACACCTTACCCGTAACCGCATTGACCGACAATACCGCATACATGGACTCATTCGAAAACTGCACTGTCCAGAAACTATAATAAGGCTCCATCGGCATGCCGGATATTTCCTGGTTCACTTTTACTCCAAGCGACGCTCTGCGGGATAAAACCTGCGAATCATTTTCTTCCGTAAATCCCATCTCCATAAGCCAGTCCTCACCGGACGCAATGGCATTCTCCATCGGAATCTGTCCTTCCGCCGGTCCATGGAGAATCTCTGTTGCAGCATCAGCCCTGTAATCGATCACTTCTTCTATCTGTTCAATGGTTAACTGTCGCTCTTCCTGTTCTGCTGACGTGTCTGTCCCTTCTTCTCCGGTTTCCTCCGTTTCCTGCCATATCATTACCGGCGACTCTATCTCTGCAGTCCCACTCTCCTGCAGTAACCGGCTTTCTTTCTCCTGAAAAATGAAATTCATTCCCGCCATACTTCCCAGTATAAAAGCAACCACAAGCAGAAAACAGACCAGTGTGTATCTATGCACTCTTCTCATCCCGGCCTCCTTCTGGCCGGTGGAATGTGATGCAGACCACCGTCCCTGTCCTGCCGTCACTCTCTATCTGCATTTCTGCTTTGTGAATTTCTGCAATTTTTGCCACCAGCGCCATACCCAAACCCGCACCATGTTGTTTCCTTGCCCGGGATTTATCGACCATATAGAAAGCTTCTGTTATCCGGCTCAGTTCCGCGGGCGGAATACCCGTTCCGTTGTCTTTAATACTGACCTTATACCCGCCCTTTTCCTTTTTGCCGATAATCCAGATATCTTTGCTCCCAGCTTTCACGGCATTATCGACCAGATTCAGGATCGCCGTCTTAATAAGGTCAAAATCAGCCACTATTACCCCGCTCTCTATATTCCTGTGAAGTCTGACCCCGGAATCGTTCCTGCTTCCCATATCCGCTCCGGCACAGGCATCCAATGAAAAGCGTGCGCCATATTCCGGATATTCGCTTCCATACTTTCTGCACAGAGGCTCTATCCCCGGCATTAAATCATCAAATAACTCTTCAACCGATAATTCCTCCAGAAAGAAATCCTGCTTGTCCATGACAAAAAGATCCATCAGCTTTAACGACAATGCCTCCAAGCGCATACCTTCGTTCAGAATATAAGAGGCCGCATTCTTCACCTGCTCTCTTGGCAGATCCTTCTGATAAAGCATATCCGCATAGCCGATTACAGAAGTGAGAGGCGTCTTCAATTCATGGGCAAAATTAGCCGTGAAATCTTCCTTCGCTCTGGCCGCCTCAGACAATTCTGCAATCTTCTCCTCTATCTTCCCCGCCATCTGGTTGAAGTCCACCGCCAGTTCACCGATCTCGTCTTTTGCGCGGACATGGATTCTCTCGGAATATTCTCCCTCTGCAATCCGTCTTGCCGCCTTACCGACTTTTTTGATAGGACCGGTAAATAAATTCGTCAACAGAAAAATAAGCGGGCAGCCTATGCACAAGATAATAAGATATATCCGCTGAAAATAGGTGCGCATATCCCTGTGTGTATCCACCACCGAGCTGATGTCTGTCTCCGTAACCAAATAAGCCGCCGCTTCCCCCTGTCTCACATAATCCTGCACATAAATGTAACTTCCTTCATCCCTGTGGACGATCCAAAAAAGCAGCCTCCCGTCCTCGCTGTCATCAAAATACGGAACCTCCGATCCTGCCGCCATATCCATATAAATACATTCCCTGTCAGAATCGTACAGCGCCACCGGCACGGTAAACCCACTCCGATCCCCTATACTGGTTATCTCTTCCTGTAAAATACCCGGTTCAGAATAAAGGACTGACTGAAGAATATACTTGTTATATTGGAACTGCTGCAGGGCATACTTCTTTTCCTGTTCAACAGCATTCTCGTAGGCAAAATTAATCAACAAAATTCCTGCCGTCTGAAAGGCAATACTGAATATCACCACAAAACACAGGAATATTTTGTGAAACAGTTTCATTCCTCATCCTCCAGACGATATCCTATTCTGAACACTGTCTTGATATATTTCTCCCAGTTCAGTTTCTTCCTGAGTCTCTGAATATGAGAGTCCAGCGTCCGGGTATCTCCCATAAATACCTCGCCCCAAACCTTCTCATACAATCGCTCCCGATATAACGCTACATTCTTGTTCTCCACCAGCTCCACGAGCAAGTCAAACTCCTTGACTGTCAATTCTACCGCTATTCCTGCCTTATTCACCGTCCTGGACGCTATATCGATCTCTACGTCCGCAAAAGAAAGTTTCCCGTTTACCTTCCCATATCTCCTGAGCACCGCTTCCACACGCGCAACCAGCTCTCCTATCTGAAAAGGTTTTACAATATAATCATCCGCACCCAGTTTTAATCCCCTGATGCGGTCATTCACATTTCCCTTCGCCGTCAGGAAGATCACCGGAGTCCCTGTCGGCTTTATATACTCCAGAAGTTCATAACCGTCGATCTCCGGCAACATAATGTCAAGTAGAATCAAGTCAAAGCTTTCGTTTTCAATATGATCCGCCCCCACTTTGCCGTCACAGGCACAGACACATTGATAACCCTCCGCCGTCAGGTTGATCTTAATCAGATTGGCAATGGGTTCCTCGTCTTCAACGATCAGGATCTTTTGCATCAATATCATTTCCTCCTGTTCACATTTACATGTTCCCACAAACCTTGCCGCAAACGTTATATAGCTAAGCCAATACACAGCGTCTGACATTATGTAGTAGTTCTAAGGGCCGCCCCTAAACGCCGGCACTTAGCGAGGTAAAAATTTACAAATGCAATTACATTGCATTTGTAAATTTCGAGCTTAGTACCGCTGCGTTTGGAATCGAGCGAAAGCGCGTCCTTAGAACTACTACATAATGTCAGGCGCGTCCGGCTGAACGACATAAACTAAGTAATCACTCATATTATACCGCACAGATGTGTCCAAGTTGTAAATTAAAAAGAGGCCGGAAGAACATCCATTCCTCCAGTCTCCTGTCCATCTTATCTGTATTCCATAAACTGGCTGATCGCCTCGTCCTCATACCGCAGGATGATTGCGGATGTCGGCGGAAGCGTCACCACAACTTTACCGGCCTTAACCGGATATTCCTTCTCCTCCGTTGTAAATCCCTCCGCTGTCGTCAGCAGAAGCTGCTTCATCATGCACTCCTTCGGAATCCCCAGATACCACACAAACAATTCCTTAGTGATCTCATAATCATTATTATTCACAAGAATCACAGACTGCCCTTCTCTCGTAAACCTGCCATAACCGATTACATTGTAATCACTCTCCATATGCTTCAGGGAACCGGTCAAAAATTCCTTATGTGCCTTGTGTATCCGGATAATTGCCTTATGAAACGCAATCAACTCCTTATCTTCATGTCCCCAAGGATAAGTCCGCCGGTTATCAGGGTCAGTAAATCCGCAGACGCCCGCCTCATCGCCGTAGTAAATGGTAGGCGCTCCGGGCCATGTCATCTGAATGACCACAGCCTCCCGCATCACGGCCTTATTCACGCCCACATCAGCCGCCTCCGGCCCAAGCGTATTGGTTCTTCCCACTCTCCTGTTCGTTCTCGTCAAGAACCTGGAATGGTCATGATTTGACAGCTCATTCATCGCCACCTGCAGAGAGGGCGTTGTGAAGCTGGCCCCATGATGCTGCATGGCCCCCCAGAAACTATCCGCATTGCCTCTTAAGTCTTCCCGGTAATCATCACTGTGCTTCTGCATACCGGTCAGGAACCATGTCACCGGCTCCATAAAGGCATCATAATTCATCACGGTATCCCACTCATCACCCTGCAGCCAGTCCTTCGGGCTTCCATAATGCTCTGCAAGTACGATCGCCTCCGGATTCACCATCTTAACCGCCTTGCGGAATTCTTTCCAGAAATAATGGTTGTACTCCGGCGAATGTCCTAAATCCGCCGCCACATCCAGCCTCCAGCCATCTACATGATACGGCTCAGAAACCCATTTCCGGGCAATATACAGTATATAATCCTCTAACTGCTGAGAATTCTCATAATTAAGCTTCGGCAGAGTATCGTGTCCCCACCAGCCGTCATATGACCCGTTATACGGCCATTCATTATTGTCAAAAAACTGGAAATAGCTGTGATATGGACTGTCCTGTGTGATATATGCGCCTTTCTCATAGCCAGGTGCATTCTCGTAAATGCGCTCCCTGTCCATCCATTTATTAAAGGAGCCACAATGGTTAAACACACCATCCAGAACGACCTTCATGCCTCTCCTATGCGCTTCCCGCACCACCTCAGCAAAAAGTTCATTGCTGGCTTCCAGATTCTTTTTGTTGGACACCCGGTCGATATACTTCGTGGCATATCTGTTCTCGTGCTGATCGTCGCTTAACAGTTCTCCCTCATCGTGGACGATCTTTCCCACATGAGGATCGATATAGTCGTAATCCTGTATGTCATATTTATGGTTGGAAGGCGATACAAACAAGGGATTAAAATAAATTACGTCCACCCCAAGATCCTGAAGATAATCCATCTTATCCAACACGCCCTGAAGGTCGCCGCCGTAGAACTCCCGCACTCCCATGGCTGCCGGATATTTATCCCAGTCATCTACTTTCACGGTCTTCCCTCCGATATACTGATATTCATTCGTCAGTACATCGTTCGATGGATCCCCGTTGCAAAAACGGTCCACATATATCTGATAAAATACGGCGCCCTTCGCCCAATCCGGTGTCCTGAACCCTGGGATCAGCTGGAAGTGGTAATACTCATTGATATCTTTACAGACGCCTCTCGTATCATAGAAGCAGTCAATCTTGCCAACACGTACCTCGAAATAATAGATAAGCTTCTCGTTATCAAGCTGTACAGAGTAAGAATAATAATCGAAATAATTATCCGTCTCTGTCTTTAACATAATATGTTTCTCGCCCTTACACACGAAAAAAACCCGGTCAATATTATTTCTAGCCGAGCGAAAACGAATGGTGACCTCGCCATACGCGCTTGGCTCCGGAGGATATACATAATCTTCCGTCACATCTGAAAACAATGCTTCTTTATTGATAACTGGACGCATGCCCGTTATGTACTGCTGGTTCTTCTCTGCTTTCTGAAACTGGCTTATATCCATGCTCTATGTCTCTCCTAAACGAAAAAGATATATAACTAT
>CAYXKS010000222.1:0-6046 GCA_964465725.1 uncultured Bacteroides sp.
AAATTTTGTAAAGTACGGTCCTGGTTTATCCAGGTTAGGAAAAACAGGAGAAACATATATGGAAAGGAGACTTGGGAATCATGAAAATATCGGATAGAGAGATCAGGAGGAAAATAAACATTCTCCGGATGAATTCATATGACGCAGAGCATTTGCAGAAGGTCATTCAAAACTCAAAAGAAGCATTCTATGTAAATGAGCAGAATGATATCCTCACGGGGCCGGAATTTCTGTATCAACAGGCTGGATATATCCGGAAGAGGTGGTGGGTGCTGCAGGGAATTCTGCTGATGAGTATATGGGCGCTTTTGAAATATGCGGTGATGGGGAATTATTATGTACAAAGATGTATGGGAATCGCAGCACCGGTGTTTGTGCTTCTCCTATTGCCCGAGCTGTGGAAGAATCGGACTTATAATGCAATGGAGGTGGAAGGAACGTCATATTTTTCACTGCGGCAGATTTATTCAGCCAGATTGTTGGTGTTTGCGATAGTCGATGTGTTGATGCTTTCTGTCTTTTCAGTGGCCGTCGTCCGGAGCGGAAGAGTATTGCTCGAGGAGATAGCGCTTCAGTTCTTTCTGCCGCTTGTCGTGACTTGCTGCATCTGTTTTCGGACACTGTACAGTCAGAGAGCGGTTTCGGAGGCAAGTTCCATGTTTCTGTGTATTGTATGGTCCATCCTGTGGCTGCAGCTGATATTAAATGGAAAAATATATGAGGCGATTGCCGCGCCGGTCTGGTACGGAGTGCTGGCTGTGTCGTTTTCCTACCTTTTGTATTGTATTTACAGGGGGCAAAGAAAATGGGGAGCAATGTGGGAGAGTAACGATTCGGACAGGATTGTGGAGTGAATTGTCAAATTGCGTTGTAGCAGATAATCTGATGCCTGGCGACATTATGCCTTTGTGGTTCAGATCAATGTTATTAAGTTAAGAAAATTATGCTAATATACAATATCAGGTGTGCTCGGACTAACTTAATGACATTGGGTTTGGATAGTAAAAGATTGAATTGTTATGGCGGACATGCGGCAGGAAGAGGAATATAAGCCGTTAGTTGAAGGCGGCGGAATGGAGGTTTATATATGAGGTTAGAGATAGACAATCTGTCAAAACAGTTTCAGGACGTGAGGGCGGTAGATCAGGTATCCTGTATCTTGACTACGGGTGTTTACGGGCTTCTGGGAGTGAACGGAGCAGGCAAGACTACTTTGATGCGTATGTTGTGCACCCTGTTGAAGCCGACAGATGGGACAATTACGTGGAATGGAGAAAATATTTTTGAGATGGACGGGGCGTACCGCAGAATTCTGGGATATCTTCCGCAGGATTTTGGTTTTTATCCCGACTTTACAGTCGGGGATTATCTTATGTATATCGCTTCGATCAAGGGACTTCGGCCTGCGGCCGCAAGACAGAGAGTGACGCTTTTGCTAAAGCAGGTAGGGCTGTCCAAGGCGGAAAACAGGAAGATGAAGAAACTGTCCGGCGGTATGAAGCGGCGGGCAGGGATTGCCCAGGCCATGTTAAACAATCCCAAAATATTGATTCTCGATGAGCCGACAGCGGGGCTGGACCCGAACGAGCGGATACGCTTTCGGAATTTGATCAGTGAGCTTGCGGAGGACAGACTGGTACTTCTGTCCACACATATCGTGTCGGATATCGAATATATCGCGAATGAAATTTTTCTGATGAAAGACGGAAGTATTGATATTTCTGGTACGTCGGAAGAACTGACGGCAGGAATGCCAGAGCAGGTCTGGAGCGTGAGAGTGCCGAGAACGGCGGTTGCTTCCTATACAAAGGCATATAAGGTTTCCAATATAAAGAATGTACAGGGAAAGACGGAACTGCGGATCTTGTCGGCGGAGAAACCTTCGCAGGATGCCGTTTTGGAGACTGCAACGCTGGAGGATGTTTTTTTGCATTATTTTGGAGAGAGGGCAGGTGAAGAGGATGTTTCGATATGAAGTAAAAAAAGTATTTTCCAGTAAAAAAAATAAGATTGCGCTTATATTGCTGGCTCTGATTATAGGTGTGACATGTTACTTTGCCATGGATGTCACGTATACAAACGAGGAGGGAGAGTCTGAGTCCGGTATCGGGGCGGTGAGACAGCTCAGGGCAGCACAGAAAGAGTGGAGCGGATGGCTGGATGAGGAAAAAATCAGACAGGTTATCGAGGAAAACAGGCGGATCAGTGAGACGCCTGAAGGAAGATCGACAGATCTCAGGGAGAGTAACATTGCTTATGGCTGGAAGCAGGGAATCAATGAGATTCGCAGTCTTTTGAATTGTTCCTATGCGAGGGGATTCAGAGAGTATGATTACTATCTTTCAGATTCACTTTCAGAATCCAGGGCGGGAGAGTTCTATGAAAACCGGACAAGGCTTTTAAAAGAGTGGCTTGCGGAGGATGGAGTCAGGGATCAGTTTTCGGATGTGGAAAAGAAGTATCTGATCAGGCAGTATGAAACGATAGAGACGCCCTTCTATTATGACTATATGAAAGGGTGGGTACAGTTGTTTCAATTTTCACCGACGATCATCATGATAACGATGCTGTTTCTGGGCTATTTGGTTGCAGGCATTTTTGCAAATGAATTTGCATGGCGGGCAGACGATATTTTCTATGCGTCTTTTCATGGACGAAATAAAGCAATGTCGGCTAAAGTAAAAGCAGGAGTTGGCATCGTCACGGTAATCTACTGGGCGGCGATACTGATTTACAGCGTTGCTGTGCTCGGTTATCTGGGAGCGGACGGATGGAACTGTCCCGTCCAGGCTGACTTTACGGGCTGGAAATGTTTCTATAATCTTACGGTATGGCAGAAGTATCTGTTGATCATAATGGGTGGGTATGTCGGCTGTCTGTTTATAGCGGCGCTGTGTATGTTTGTATCGGCCAGGTTCAAATCGGCTGTCCTGGCCGTTATGGTGCCTTTCGTGCTGATTTTCCTGCCGTCCTTTGTGGGAAGCATTGAGACAGCTGCAGTCACCAGGATTCTGGGACTACTGCCGGACAGACTGCTGCAGGTGGAAACTGCGCTGGGTTATTTTGATCTGTACACGGTGGGAGGAAAGGTTGTGGGCGCGGTGCCGGTATTGTTTGTAATATATGGAATTTTGACGGTTGCGCTTTTGCCGGTTATCTATTATACGGGTAAAAAGTCAGGCTGGCGTGACTCATAACTGGACGCTTGGCGCCCTTCAGCGAGGCTGGTTTTCCCGCTTATTCGAGTTCGCGCCGCAAAGCAAGCGAATCTCGCAAATAAGCTCTGATCGTTTTTTATTCTATCACGGGTTTAAACCCCGATGCTTGCATCGTTCTGAGAAAGGAAGCCAGGATCGGATACCCTGGATGCTTGCATCGGGGTGGTTTATTCCACGTTCTCATGGACTTTGCAGTAAATGCAAAGTCCTGAGTTGAACTGTTACGTTTTTTTTACTTTCAGGGTTCCATTTCTACAGGCATGGAGGTGAGGCGCACGATCGTGCCGTTTTCATCATACGTAGTTACGGAGGAGATCAAACCGAGCCGGTTCCTCTGTACAACAACATCAAGAGTACCGTCCATGCCGGATTGGTAACTTCTGTTCAGCTCATCGGTAAAGCTGTGCACGGATTCACCCTGATAACAGAAGATACCGTTCTCGTCTCTGGTGAGTTCCCATGCGGCGTATTCTTTCGTCTCCGTATCCTCATCGAGGCAAAGAGTCCAGGTCGGATCAAAGGCACCCTTTTCGACATGAAATTCTTCTGCCAGGGCCTCTTTGATCTGTTCGCTGATCAGTTCGGGATCACCGGTGGCGTCCGCTTCCAGGATGTCCAGAACGATGTCATTGGCTCGTTTTCCCGGATTGTCACCAAGAGCGATATCCCGTGTAAGAAATACTTTGAAGGCCCATCGGGAATCATCGCCTCCGTAGTAGCAGGTGCTGCTCAGATAGGAGTAAAAGGGAGCCTGAATGCCGGTTGCAAAGACGACGGTGCTGTTTACAAGCAGCAAAGCGACGGCGGACAGCATGAGGGCGGAAGTCTTTTTGTATCGTAGGATGCGTTGAATTCGTTTCTCGACCTCTGTTTTGGAGAAAGCGCTGTAGAGCAAAGAGGAGCGCGCAGCAGTCACAGCCATGGAGAGCAGGCTGAATGCATAATTTTTCCTTGCGTCTTCGTCCTGACAGGCCCTGAGAACCGATTCGTCGCAGGCAGTCTCCAGATCGGAAGACAGACATCTTGCCATCAGCCATACAAGAGGATTGAACCAGTTGAGGCAGAGCGTGAGCAACATTACAGCTTTGATCCAATTATCCCGGCGCCTGATGTGCATCGTCTCGTGGGCAAGAATGTTGCGCAGAAGTTCCGTGTTCCCGAAATCCATTCGTGTTGGCAGATAGATACGCGGCACAAGCAGACCGCATACAAGCGGCGAGGCAATTTCGTCATTGGAAAATACGAGATTGTGCGCCATGTTCATTTCCCGGAGAATCGAATTGATTGTCTCGTTGTGTTCGATTAACAGGCTGTTTCTCAGCTTCTTCGCATAGCGGTATTTTTGCAGCAGCAGAATACCTGCCGTCACGGCGATCCCCAGAAGATATATTGTCAACCACAGGGATTGTGAAAAACTGATCTCGTGGAGATAGTCTGTGCCCCGGTAAGTATAGGAGGCGATCACGGGCGTCCTGGCGGTGTCGGATGCAGCAGTTTCATCCTCAATCTGATAAGAGATTGACAATGGAGTTTCTGCAATCTGATAGGAGTAAGAGTCTGTTGTGGCGATATCCTCTGTAACAGGCAGACTGACAGATTCTTCGCCAGCGTCTTCTACCGATACACCCGGAACAGCCATATCCTCGGATACAGGAGAAACAGCCTCTGCATTTTCTGTGGACGTAGCCGCATTAGATGTTCCGGTTGTCATGACATCAGAGGCAGCTGTGTCCTCTGCAACAGAGTCGAAAAAATGTGTCTCATAGGAAAGTCTTCCGACAGAGTTCTCGATACCTGAGAGACTGTTCACGAATGGAACAGAGCTGGATGAGACTTTCAGGCTGAGTGGACTGCTTAAGGAAAAGGGCACGAGAAAGCGGATAAGCACCAGGCTCCACAGAATAGGAAATACATATCCTGGGAGTCTCTTTTTCAGCAGAGAGCGCAGAAGAAGCACGATGAGAAGCAGTATGCTTCCGGAAATCATCATCAGATATAAGGGCATGGTCATTCTGAAATGTAACATATTATTTCGCCTCCTTGATCATACGGGTAAGTCTTTCGGCGTCTTCCTCCGAAAGTCCCTGATTTTTCAGAAAAGATGAGAAAAAGAGTTCACTGGAACCGCCGAACATCTTGTCGATCAGCTGCTCGGTTTCACTCTGTGCGACTTCGTCTCTTGTGACCAGCGCCTTACAGATGAAGCCGGGCTCCTCGCGGTCTATGGCTCCTTTCTCAATGCATTTTTTGATAACCGTGTAGGTGGTGTTCTTGTTCCAGCCGATCCGCGCTGACAGCACATCCACAATCTCGCGGGCGGATTTGGTACCCTGTTCCCAGAGAACCTCCATTACTTTCAGTTCCGAGTCAAATAGTTTCATAGATTTAAACCTCCGGGCATATGTTGTAATTTTGCGAGACTATTGCAATAGTCTTTTGCTGATATTTAGACTATCACAATAGTCTAAGCGTGTCAATCACTTTTTAATTTTATTGTTTATATATAACAAAAAACTCTCTAAAACACAAAAAAGATATTTGATCCCTGTTCTGTAACGCTTTTGTAATTTTATAAGTTTATCCTGGATGAGTTATGAAAAGTGTTGCGCGTATATACTTTTTTTGATAAACTGTATTCGTCTGAAGAAATGGAATTCTGTTATGCATGTCCGGCATTTCGCCACGTTTTCCATTATCTCGAAATTTTTTTGGAAAGGAGGGTTGAAGTGTCATTAATCGGACACATAAAATGATAGTATGGCAGTGACAGTTCGTTACTATTCACGGTTAGTATTCCGCGAGGGTTTTTTGTGAGTGTAGCAAAGCGA
>CAYXKS010000223.1:0-4391 GCA_964465725.1 uncultured Bacteroides sp.
GTTACTGCCTTACAAAATTTCCGGACACAGCCTCGCGGTTTGCGATCATAATAAAAAACCATGGCTGCCCCGTAAGCATAAAATACCATGGTTTCTGATCCATATCAAAATCCGTAAACACAGTCCTATGTCTGCAAACAGTCATTCAGGTACTGTCATTCACAGGAATAGACGCAAAAACAGCATGACCATACAGCCATACTGTCTCTTATATTCCTTCTGAAAAATATATACCACAATATTAAGCAGTTGTAAGGCGAAAAATACTGACAAAACCATTGTCATTGTCAGCAACAGGCAGACTCCGGCAAAATACAGGAATCAGCCCAGCAATATTTATTTTGCCACTTTCTCCATTACAACAACCCTTAACATGCAAAATCCTCCTTAAAACGTAATATGTGTTTCTGATTAATAAGTTACTTTTCAATAGATTATATATGACGAAATATATAATTGTCAACTCTATTTTCATTCCTCCCCAATGAAAAGTCTTATTTTAAACCGTCATCCTGCATCGGGCATCCGCTGCACTTGCCGCAGACTCTTTCCGTCACATCCTCACTGTATAATTCCCTGGGACTTGTCAGCATACATACCGCCTGTGACGAAATTCCCTCACCAGAACCGGTGAAACCAAGCCCTTCCTCAGTGGTAGCCTTCACATTGACCTGTTCCACTTCAATCTGCAACGCTTCTGCAATATTTGTCCGCATCTGATCAATATAAGGCCGCATCTTCGGCGCCTGGGCGATAATCGTCGCATCGATATTTTCAATCAGGAAACTATTCTCCTCCAGAAGTTTACCCACATGCTTTAGCAATGTCACCGAAGAGATTCCTTTATAAGCCGGGTCAGTATCCGGAAAATGCTTTCCGATATCTCCCAGCGCCGCCGCTCCAAGAAGTGCATCCATGACAGCATGAAGAAGAACATCTGCATCCGAATGTCCAAGCAGCCCTTTCTCATAGGGTATCTCCACACCGCCGATAACAAGTTTGCGATTCTGTGTAAGCCGGTGAACATCGTACCCCATTCCGATTCTCATATTTTTACCCATACCTTTCTTTTAAATCTTCTTCATAATATAATCCAGCAGACGATCCGCCACATCTTCTTTGCTCATAATCGGTAACTCCACCATATCATCCTTCGTCAGAAGCGTTACCACGTTGGTATCCGTACCGAACCCGGCGCCTGCCTGCTTTAAATTGTTGGCAACGATCATATCAATCTTCTTTTTTTCCAGCTTTGCCCGTGAATTCTCCAGCATATGTTCGGTTTCCATGGAAAACCCACACAGGAATTGTCCATCCCGGCGATGAGCCCCGAGATAAGCCAGGATATCCTCCGTACGCTCCAGTTCAATGACCATCTCGCCGTCCTTTTTCTTTAACTTTTCATCCGCCGTCACAGCCGGGCGGTAATCAGCCACTGCAGCCGCTTTTACAATAATGTCCTGTCCGTATGCATTCTCCTTCACCGCCTGCGCCATATCTGCCGCCGACACGACCGAAATCAACCGAACACCCATCGGAGGCTGCAGGCTTACTTCTCCCGACACGAGTGTTACATCCGCACCGCGCATCATCGCCTGTCTAGCTATCGCATATCCCATCTTACCTGTGGAATGATTGCTAATATAGCGTACCGGATCGATTTTTTCCCGGGTAGGTCCGGCAGTGACGAGCACCTTCTTCCCTGTCATATCCTTCGGTGTCAGCGCCTTCACAATATACTCATACAGTACTTCCGGCTCCGGCATCTTGCCCTCTCCCGTATCTCCGCATGCCAGATATCCGCTGGCCGGCCTGATCACTTCCATACCATAATGCTTCAAAAGCTCCATATTATCCTGCACCACCGGATTCTGATACATACGGGTATTCATCGCGGGCGCAAAAATCTTCGGACAGGTACAGGCCAGCAATGTGGTAGTCAACATATCATCTGCAATACCGTGCGCCGCCTTTGCAATCACATTGGCAGAGGCAGGAGCCGTCAGAAAAACATCTGTCTGTTTTGCCAGCGACACATGCTCTACCTGAAACTCAAAATTCCGGTCAAAAGTATCCACAAGACATTTGTTGCCCGTCAACGATTCAAAAGTGATCGGATTAATGAAATTCACGGCATTCCGGGTCATGATCACGGTCACATCTGCATGTTGTTTCACCAACATACTTGCCAGGGAGGCAGTCTTGTATGCGGCAATGCTTCCCGTCACACCCAGTATAGTATGCTTTCCTGCTAACATAATTATCCTCCATTTCAACAACCGGATCAGCAAACCCTTGCGCAACGCTCCGGTGTACAGACTTCGTCCTTAAAGCTCCAATGCAAACGCCCCTTAAGGATACTGAGAAAGCGAAGCAAAATATTTACACAACCGGGTCTCAAAACCTACACGTCTACGTTCTTTCTATATATAATACCCAGCCCTTTCAGGGTCAATTCATTATCACATATGATCTTCTTCTTACAGTGAGGCACAATGCTGCCTGCCAGCCCTCCTGTTGCCACCACCGGTGCCTCATACCCCAATTCATCAAAGATACGCTCGATCATACCGTCCAAACATGCGGCCTGTCCCATCACGATACCACTCTTCATACAGTCTATGGTGTTCCTGCCGATCACTTTCTTTGGCGCCTCAAGGCTGATGCGGGGCAGCTGGGATGTCCTGTTGACCAGAGAATCCAGAGAGACCTTGACTCCCGGAAGAATCATTCCTCCGATATAATTTCTCTTCTGATCCACTACGCTGATGGTAGTTGCAGTACCCATATCTACCATAATAATAGGCGCCCCATAATATTGAAGCCCCGCCACCGCGTTAACCACAAGGTCAGATCCTAACTGTCCGGGATTATCCATCAGAATATTTAACCCCGTCTTCAACCCAGGCCCCACCAGCAGCGGAGTCTTGTGAAACAATTTTTCCATGGCGGCTTTCACAATATTGTTCAGCGGTGGCACCACTGAAGAGATGATGCTTCCGCTGATATCTTCCAAACCTATATCATACAAATCAAAAAGGGTCCGAAATTCCACCACATATTCCAGCTCTGTATTGGACAGATTCGTGGATACACGTTCCACAAAGCATACCTTTTCTTTGTCAATACATCCGATCACAATATTAGTATTTCCTATATCAATCGCTAAAATCATAATACTCCTCATTCCTGAAGCTTCGCCATTATGGTCTGGCGAAGTTTCAAAACCATACGCCAATATCAATACCAAATGTACATAGCCAAAAACCAATGCTCAAAATATAAGTCTATGCCCGCGCCCTATCTTTACTGTAGACAGGTTTGACCTTTGTCAGCGCAATGCCCACACCTGCCACGATGATGGCGGCCACCACTGCTTCCACTACGCCGTTAAATGTCACAACACCCATAATAACATCCAGGACAGCCTCACCGGCCACACCTACCGCCTGTGCATAGGCATCTTTGTACAAAATAAAAATACCGCTCATAACAAACAATGTATTCGTAAATGCTCCCGCAAGTCCGGCGTAGGCAAGTGCAATATTAGCTGAGCCCTTCTTATTACCACTGACCGTGAGTACCGCCATGAGTACAATACCCGCCACCGCAGCGACAATAGTACACACAATCGCACTCAACACGTCCGGCAACAGCCGAATTAGAAATGCACGCAAAGAAAAGAACAAGATCAAAGACGCCACTACATTCACGATAATCCTTCCTGTCCGTCCTTCCCCTTTCAGCGCCTTACGGATCAGGATGTAAACAAAATACGGCACAATACCGACCAGTATCCTTGGCACAAAACAAATGTACAGACTCTTGAAAATACCGGATACACCTACCATATTGTAGGCAAGTACCGGCGAAAATACGAATGCTGAAGCCGTAGCCGCCTTGAATGTGTTGTTGATAAAGCTGGTTAAGCCAAATACGAACCCCAAAAATGCACCTTTCTTCGGTCCGAGAAATAGCGCTCCCAAGATAACCGGGATATGAATAATCGTCGCATTGATGACGACAAGCGGGATATATCCCAGTGGGGTAAATGCCATAATCACGATTATGGCGGTGAACAGTGCCGTCAGCACCAGTTCATAAGTTTTTTCATTTTTCATGGTACAATCCTCCTGTTATTATTCCCATGTTAGCCGGCAGCTTAAGGGCACTGCCACCATTCGAGATACAATACGGTGTCATCATACCACATTGATATTTTTGTGACAATACTTATTTAATGAATTTTTGATAATGTAATTCTTGATAATGCACATACCAGTTCAGCCTACTTCGACTCCATTGTTTGCCGTGACGCATCGACTTTTCCAAATACTCTTGAAAGTAACTCCGGACAGTGCTACAATCGTGGATGCTACCCTTGAATTATA
>CAYXKS010000223.1:4491-6023 GCA_964465725.1 uncultured Bacteroides sp.
TATAATAAACGACATAACAAATTTCTATTTCCATCTCTTGCAGAAGACATATACGTAAGTTTCTGCAAGGCCAAAAACGAAATTTCTAATGTCCTTAACTATATATTTATGAAAGGACACCTCTCATGAAAACAAAAGAAGCAGTCAAGACAACAGAAAACAAGATCACCGAAGGAGTTATCTGGAAACAGCTACTCCTGTTTTTCTTCCCTATATTATTCGGAACTTTCTTTCAACAGCTTTACAATGCGGCAGACGCCGTGATCGTAGGGCGCTTTGTTGGCAAAGAAGCCCTGTCCGCAGTAGGGGGTGGTACTGGTACTGTCATCAATCTGCTTGTCGGCTTCTTCGTCGGCCTGTCAAGTGGTGCAACCGTGGTGATCTCTCAGTACTATGGTGCCAAGAAATCCGAGTTGGTAGATTATGCGGTACATACAGCCATGGCTTTCAGTATCCTCGGCGGGCTTGTCCTTATGATAGCAGGCATATTAACCGCTCCAGCCATCCTCACCGCCATGGATACGCCGGAAGATGTACTGAACCCAGCTATTCTCTATATTCGCATTTACTATGTGGGAACCATCGGAAATCTGATCTATAATGTAGGTTCCGGTATTCTGCGGGCAGTGGGCGATTCCAGACGCCCTCTTTACTTTCTGATTGCAAGCTGCTTCACCAATATTCTGCTGGACCTGCTATTGATCGTATGCTTCGATCTCGGAGTCGCCGGTGCCGCCCTGGCTACCATCTGTTCCCAGGCTCTGAGCGCCGTGCTGGTAATACTGGTACTTGTGCGGGTAAACGACATGCACAGACTTAACCTTCGCCGAATCCGTATCGACCGCAAAATGCTTCACCGCATTATCCGCATCGGCTTTCCTGCCGGCCTGCAGTCTGTTATGTACAGCCTCTCCAATATCATTATCCAGGCTGCCATCAACGGGCTTGGAACAGACACCGTAGCGGCATGGACAGTGTACGGAAAGATGGACGCACTCTTCTGGATGACCATCAGTTCCTTCGGTATCGCCATCACTACTTTTACAGGCCAGAATTTCGGTGCGGGTAAAACAGACCGGGTACGTAAAGGAATCAGAAGCTGCCTGGGTATGAGCCTCGCGGCAACTATATTGATCAGTGTAGTACTGCGTTTCGGCGGGCATATCATCTACAGTCTCTTCACCTCAGACCCAGAAGTACTAAGGATCGGTATTCAGATTGTGCATTTTCTGGTGCCCACCTTTTTCACCTATGTGTGTGTTGAAGTGCTTTCCGGTGCACTCCGCGGTGTAGGAGACTGCTGGATTCCCACGCTGATCTGTTTAACCAGTATATGTCTTATCCGAGTATTATGGGTCATTTTAGTTGTGCCGATAAGATCAGATGTTTACACGATTACCTTTAGTTATCCGCTTACCTGGACGATCACGAGTATACTTTTTATCATATACTATTGCTGTTTCAGCAAAATTAAAATTATTGGAATGAATCGGAAGAATACGCAGCAAGCAACGGGGCATCAGACTTGAAAC
>CAYXKS010000224.1:0-6013 GCA_964465725.1 uncultured Bacteroides sp.
ATTATGTCTAAAAAAGTTACCAAAAAACTGACAAAAAAGCGTGTAAAGAAAAACCTTGAACGTGGACAGGCACATATCCAGTCTTCTTTTAACAATACGATCGTTACTCTGACAGACACAGAGGGTAATGCGTTAAGCTGGGCAAGTGCAGGTGGTCTTGGTTTTAGAGGTTCAAGGAAATCTACTCCCTATGCAGCACAGATGGCAGCGGAGACAGCTGCAAAGGCTGCTTTAGTTCATGGTTTGAAAACAGTGGACGTTATGGTAAAGGGACCGGGTTCAGGTCGTGAGGCTGCAATCCGTGCATTACAGGCATGCGGTCTGGAAGTAACCAGTATCCGTGACGTAACACCTGTACCGCATAATGGATGTCGTCCGCCTAAACGCCGCCGCGTATAGTGAATGAGAAAAACTGGTATCAGAATGATACGGAAATATGATTACAATTAATGTATTTGGAAGAAGGTGCCAGTGTGAGAGATACGGTATTTGCCGTGTAGACACAGGCACTGTAAACAAAATGATATGAGAGGAGCCGAATAAAATGGCAGTAAACAGAGTTCCTGTATTAAAAAGATGCAGATCCCTTGACTTAGATCCTGTATATTTGGGATACGATAAGAAATCTAACAGAACATCAGCAAGAGCTGGCAAGAAGGTCAGTGAGTATGGCCTTCAGCTTAGAGAAAAACAGAAAGCAAAATTTATCTATGGCGTATTGGAGAAGCCGTTCAGAAACTACTATGAGAAAGCTGACAGAATGAAGGGAATGACCGGTGAGAATCTTATGGTCATGCTTGAGAGCAGATTGGACAGTGTGGTATTCAGAATGGGTTTTGCAAGAACAAGAAGAGAAGCAAGGCAGATCGTAGGCCACAAGCATTTTCTGGTAAACGGCAAACCGGTTCAGATTCCTTCTTATCTGATCAAGGCAGGAGATGTGATCGAGGTAAGAGAGAAAGCTAAATCCTTACAGAGATACAAAGACATCCTTGAAGTGACTGGTGGAAGACTTGTGCCGGAGTGGCTTGAAGTGGATCAGGAGGCGTTAAAGGGAACAGTGAAGTATCTTCCTACAAGAGAAATGATTGACGTTCCGGTCAATGAGATGCTTATTGTCGAGTTGTACTCCAAATAAAAAGGCGAAAAGAGTTTATTTGTGCAAAAATAAGGGGAGCAATTCAGCAACATGTTCGCAAAGGAGGGTATTTGCGTGTTTGATTTTGAGAGACCGAACATTGAGGTTGCAGAAATCTCAGAAGATAAAAAGTACGGTAAGTTCGTAGTGGAGCCCTTGGAAAGAGGTTACGGAATTACTCTGGGTAACTCTCTTAGAAGAATTATGCTTTCTTCTTTGCCGGGTGCGGCAGTCAGTCAGGTCAAGATCGAAGGTGTTTTGCACGAATTCAGTTCTATTCCAGGAGTGAAGGAAGATGTTACTGAGATTATTATGAACATCAAGAGCCTTGCAATTAAGAATAGCAGCGATACCAATGAACCCAAAACTGCGTATATTGAGTACGAGGGAGAAGGTGTTGTCAGAGCATCGGATATTCAGGTTGACCAGGATATAGAAATATTGAATCCGGACCTGGTGATTGCAACATTGAGCGGTAAAGATACCAAATTATATATGGAGTTGACGATTACCAAAGGAAGAGGCTATGTGAGTTCCGAGAGGAATAAGACGGAAGATCTTCCGATTGGTGTAATTGCGGTGGATTCCATCTATACACCTGTTGAGAGAGTTAATGTGACCGTGGAGAACACACGTGTGGGACAGATTACAGACTATGATAAGCTGACGTTGGATGTCTACACGAATGGAACATTAGAGCCCGATGAGGCAGTCAGTCTCGCAGCTAAGGTACTGAGTGAACATTTAAGCCTTTTCATTGATCTGTCTGAAAATGCAAAGATCGCAGAAGTCATGATCGAGAAAGAAGACGATGAGAAAGAAAAAGTCTTGGAAATGAGCATCGATGAGCTGGAGCTGTCAGTTCGTTCCTACAACTGTTTGAAGAGAGCCGGTATCAATACGGTCGAAGAGTTGACGAATAAGACTTCTGAGGACATGATGAAGGTTCGTAATCTAGGACGCAAATCATTGGAAGAAGTCCTGGCAAAGTTAAAAGAATTGGGCTTGCAGCTTAACCCCAGTGATGAAGTCTGATTATTATAATGTACACAGAACATAGAAGGCATGAAGGATAAGTCCGAAGAGCACCGTTATGCCTGCTCATGAATGGAACAATTAATGCATTCGGTAAGTAAGTCCAAAGTGCGTGGCCGGATGTGCACCATGGCGGGGAGAGAACTCCCCGGTGAGAAAGGAGCCTGTTATGGCAAGATACAGAAAACTTGGCAGAACATCTGACCAGAGAAAAGCGTTACTTAGAAGTCAGGTAACAGCGCTTTTGTATAACGGCAAGATCGTTACCACAGAGGCAAGAGCGAAGGAAGTGCGTAAGGTTGCAGAGGGTCTTATCGCTTTGGCAGTAAAGGAAAAAGACAACTTTGAAAATGTAAAAGTTACCGCTAAAGTGCCTCGTAAAGACAAGGATGGCAAGAGAGTTAAGGAAGTTGTAGATGGCAAGAAAGTTACCGTATATGACACGGTGGAGAAGGAGATCAAGAAAGATATGCCTTCCAGACTGCATGCCAGAAGACAGATGTTAAAGGTGTTGTACCCGGTAACGGAAGTACCGAAAACTCCTGCAGGACGAAAGAAAGGCACTAAAGAAGTAGATTTGGTTGCCAAGCTTTTTGACGAGTATGGTCCTAAATATGCAAGCCGTAATGGCGGTTATACGAGAATTATTAAGATTGGTCCCCGTAAGGGGGATGCAGCGATGGAAGTAGTTCTTGAGCTGGTATAGTATATGGGTAACAGAGAAGCCTCGCACGCTGTGCGGGGCTTTTTAAGAATTTTTTGGTAATTTTTTTTCGAATTTGGGGATGGATTTTATTTGTAAATATGTTACAATAGAGATAGCATTTTGACTAAAACGGGGCATGGAGGAACAAAAGGATGAAACTAAAACAAAAAATCTTATTGATCGCACTTTTGCCATTGCTGGTACTCGGAGTAGCAATTACGGTTGTTAGCAATAACAAGATCAACGATGCGATGAAAACAACTATTTCAGACGGTCTACGCGGCACTGCGATTGCGGTCCGGACTACGTTCAGGAAGATGAACAGCGAATCATATTCACTGAATGAGAATAATGAACTGGTGAAGGGTGATTTTAATATTTCCCAACAGGTTGATCTAGCAGATGACATCAAGGATGCGGCAGACATTGACGTTTCGATCTACTTTGGGGATACCAGATATATGACGTCTGCGACGGATCAGAACGGTCAGCGTCTTCTGGGCGGTACATTGACAGATAAAAATGTTTTGGATACGGTACTGGGACGAGGCGAAGAATATTTTACCGACAATGTGGTGGTAGCTGAGCAGGCATATTATGGATATTACATACCTTTGTTTGACTTCGAAACAGGTGAGACTGTCGGCATGGTATTTGCCGGAATGCAGAAAGAGATTGTGGAATCACAGATCAGACAGATCACACTGATTATTGTTGCTCTGGCGGCTGTACTTATGGTGGTATGCGCTGTCCTGATTATCATTATCGTTGGTAAGATGTCCAAGAGACTGAACATTGGTGTGAACGCACTGGAAGAAGTTGCGCAAGGCAAGCTTAATTTCAAGTTTGATGAAGACTCCCTGAAGCAGGCTGACGAAGTCGGTGAGATCTGCAGGGCTATCACGAAGCTGGAAGAGAACCTGTCAGAGATTATTAAGAATGTAATTTCGGAGAGCAAGGAACTGTTGAATGCATCCGATAATATGCGCAACAGAACGAGCATCACGAGCGAACACGTTGAGCAGATGGAGAAGGCAGTCAATGAAATCGCGATTGGCGCTGGTTCCCAGGCTGAAGAGACACAGAATGCGACAGAGAATATTATCCTCATGGGCAACATGATTGAAGAGATGTCGGCTGAACTGGATAATCTGAACCATAAAGCGCAGCAGATGAAAGAAGGCGGCGAGACCGTTATGGATGTGATCCGTGAGCTGCAGGAGAGCAATGCAAAGACTGGCGAATCCATCAATATCATCTACGAGCAGACAAATGTTACCAATGAATCGGCGCAGAAGATCAAGGAAGCTACGGCGCTCATCACAAATATTGCGGAAGAGACGAACCTTCTTTCACTGAATGCTTCTATTGAGGCGGCGCGCGCAGGTGAGCAGGGCAGAGGTTTCGCAGTGGTAGCGGCACAGATCCAGAAGCTTGCAGAGCAGTCTAATGAGTCGGCAAGACAGATTGAACGGATTATCCTGTCCCTGATTGATGATTCCGACAAGTCCGTTGTCACTATGAATGAAGTGAAAGAGATGATGGAGCAGCAGAGCCAGCACGTGACGAACACGAACGAGCAGGTTGCGCAGTTGATAGAGGAAGTTGAGGAGTCTATCGGTGTGATCAACGAGGTATCTGTCAAGACAGCTAAGATTAATGAGGCGAGAAGCAGCGTTGTTGATACTGTACAGAATCTGTCGGCGATTGCGGAGGAGAATGCAGCAAGTACAGAGGAGACATCAGCTTCTGTTACTGAGATTAGTGGTATCATTAATGAAATAGCAGACGAAGCTACTGAGTTGAAGGATATCTCCAACCAGATGGATGATACAATGTCGATGTTTGAGATTTAATGAACATGTAGTAATACGACATAAGCTTCGTAAGAGAAGAGTATAGAAGAGGAGTACGTTTAAAATGCGTACTCCTCTTTTAGTCTATGGGAAATTCCTGCGCTTATTCGAGGATGATTTGAAAATGCTGATAATCCTTTGAGGAATTCCAGTTGCCTCCCCAGGTAAAGCCATGCGCTGTGAATAACTTATAACACAGATCATTCTCATCTATCTTGTAAGGAAAATCCCGGGAACGGTCGGCATAAACTTCACTGCCTTTCGGGGAAATATAAGTATCGCCGTTTCCGTTTTTGTTGTAGACTACATAAGGGTTATAGAATGGGTTAATGTCTATGGCACATCCAAGAGCGTGCTTGGATAAGTTTGTAGTCCCGTCTACGACTCTGTAGTTGAAACATGAGGTATTGTTATCTTCCATGGAAAGAGTATCGTCCCCGCCATACTCGTCTATGAGCCGTATGCGCTCAATGCGATAATCGTTCTGAAATAATTCATAAAAGATCTCTACCATATCCTGTGCAATAGCTTTGTTGCAGATCAGTTCTCCTTCCTGTACTTCGCCGTCAAAATCGATATAGAGAAGTCCAACATAATTCAGGTCCTCATAGGGTACGGTGCATCCGGTCTCAGGGTATGAAATACCGGTGATTTTCTGCTTTATATCCTCGCTCAGAGGTTCATAGTAGAAGCCGTCCTGGTAAGTGGTACGTTCAGGGTTTCGTGTCATGTCTTCTTTTCCCCCATGTTTTTCATCGTCTGTTTTTGACTGCTGCACATCGGCATCCGGGTTGTCAGCAGTGTCCATTACAGACTCTTTTGAAGTATTGTATGCAGACGCCTTGGACGAAGTTTCCTGATCCAATGCCGTATCGGATTGATCCTCAGAGGAGCCGTCATTTCTTTTGGAGGCAGTATCTGCATTTTCGTAAGTAATTTCCTGATCAGGGCTTTGCAGGCTTCCAGGCGCCTGGGTTGGCGTCGCGTCAGTAGAGTCTGGTGGGGGAGAGTCAGCTCCGTATGCCAGATTCGGATTACTATCGGCATATTCCTGCAAGGTTTCGGAATCATTCAGATAATGTGCCAGGAAAGAACATATCATAATGAATATCAGAAGGAAGATAAATGGTCCGGAAGCGTGCCGGATAAAATATTTTATTGTAATTTTACTGTCAGTCGGGTTATTATTTGAATTTTGGGACATGTATATTTCTCCTTATATAAATTGCGTTGAAGGCTGAACCAATGCCATTAAGTTAAGCCGGACGCGTCTGACAT
>CAYXKS010000225.1:0-5980 GCA_964465725.1 uncultured Bacteroides sp.
ATAGAGGGAAAAATAGAGGACATCTTGGAATTGCTGGAGGAATTGGGTAAGATTCCAGCAAGAATCGTACGGCGCATCCAACAGGAGACAGATCTGAGAGTTCTGTCAAAATGGCATAAGTGCGCGGCAGGAGTGTCCAGCATATCGGAATTTGAAGATAAAATGTGAGGATCAGGCAGCTATTCATAACAGTTCAGGGGAAATTTTTTAAAAGAGTGGTTTACAAAACCACTCTTTTGTTGTATGATGATTTCGGAAAACGATTTCCGGAAAACCTTTTCCATAACGGGAAATAAGGGTTTAAAGGCAGTAATCCCCGAAAAACAGATCGTTTTCGGAACGGAAGAGTTATGGTATCAATCAGGGATGTGGCACAACATGCGGGTGTGGCGATTTCCACGGTTTCCAAAGTGTTGAACAATTACCCGAATGTCAGTGAAGCGACGAAGAAAAAAGTAAATCAGGCGGTAAAGGAACTGAATTTTGTGCCCAATTCCGTGGCGGCGGCCTTATCTTCGAAACAGTCCGGCAGGGTAGCGATTCTTTTGAATTTAAACAGCGCTTCTCAGGCGGTTGACGAGATCAACATGCAGTATATGTCGGGAACGATTGAGCGGGCGATGGAACTGAATCTGGATGTTATCACCATTTTTTCTTCCATGATACGGAATAAGAATGTGGAAGAAGTGATACGATATTTACAGGCACAGAGTATTACGGGTCTTATCATTTTCGGAATGTCTAAGGAAGATAAGGTGTTGCATAAGCTGATAGCAGCACAGGTATTCAGGATCGTGCTGGTGGATGCACCTATGGTGAATGAGACAACTTCTTCTGTCTGGATCGACCAGGAGAAAGCGCAGTATGACGTGGCGAAGAAGACGGTGCTAGAGAACAATGGCAGCAGCGTTCTTTACCTGGCGGGTAAGAAGAATGGCTATGTGACGGAAGAGCGGCTTAAAGGGATACGGAAACTGGCGGAGGAGATGGAACTGACACTATTTGTGAGAAATGGCGAATTCTCCGAATTGTTGGCGAGAAATCATACATTCAAGTATGCGAGGAAGAAAGATGTGGTGGTGTGTGCCTCTGATCTGATGGCGATCGGAGCGATGAAAGCGCTTATAGAGATGGACATATTCCGGCCGGTATGTGGTTTTGACGGTATTATGCTGATGGGATATGCGGGCAAGCAAATGAACACAGTACGACAAAATTTCAAAAGAATCGCGTCGGAGGCCGTGACGGAGTTGAAGCGCCTGATCGACGGCGGCATAGGGCAGCAGATTGTGTTGGACTATGAACTGGTGCGAATGAAATATATGGATATCATATGTTGAAACTATTAACAACATTATTAACAGGAGGAGCAATTATGACACACGCAAGCAACTTGAAAAGGGACGTTTTAGTCTTGAACCTGGAAAAGGAATTGGAGGAACAGACACAGAAAAGCTACGGCAAGAGTGTGGCCGGGTGCAGCAATGAGGAACTGTATTACAGCCTGCTCCAGATGTCCAAGAGACTGATGGATGTTTCGGAGCGCATCGACGGTGAGAAGAAGGTCTATTATATTTCAGCGGAATTCCTGATCGGCAAGCTGCTATCCAATAACCTGATTAACCTTGGAATTTATGATAAGCTGAATGATGTTTTGGCGAAGAACGGCAAGAGCCTTAGCGAGATCGAGGAAATAGAGCCGGAACCGTCGCTGGGGAATGGCGGTCTGGGACGTCTTGCAGCGTGTTTCCTTGATTCTATCGCGACGCTGGGACTTCCCGGTGAAGGAATCGGCTTGAATTATCACTTTGGCCTTTTCAAACAGGTGTTTAAGGATAAACTGCAGACGGCCCAGCCAAATGACTGGATCGAGGATCAGTCCTGGCTGACAAAGACAGACACGACCTTTGAGGTTGCCTTCGGTGACAGGAAAGTGACATCAAGGCTTTATGATATCGATGTGATCGGATATGACAATGGTGTTAACAAACTGAGACTGTTTGATATTGAGAGCGTGGATGAGAGCATTGTGAAGGATGGAATTGATTTTGATAAAGAGGATATTGAGAAGAACCTTACATTGTTCTTGTATCCTGACGATTCTGACGAGGCAGGTAATCTTCTCCGTATTTATCAGCAATATTTTATGGTGAGTAACGCTGCCCAGTTGATTTTAAAAGAGATGAAGGAGAAGCAGTACGATCTCCGCAGGCTGTATGAACATGCGGTGATCCAGATCAACGATACGCATCCGACCATGGTTATTCCGGAACTGATCAGAATTCTTGTAAATGATAAAGCATTTACAATGGATGAGGCGATTGGGGTAGTGAGCAAGACATGTGCCTATACGAATCATACTATTTTGGCGGAAGCGCTGGAGAAATGGCCGCTCAAGTATCTGGAGAAGGTAGTGCCTCAACTGGTGCCGATCATCAAGGAACTGGATAAGAGAGTTGCGAAGAAATATAAAGATCCGAAGGTACAGATCATTGATAAGGATAAGAGAGTGCATATGGCACATATCGATATTCATTACGGCTTCTCCGTAAACGGTGTGGCTGCGATCCATACGGAGATTCTGAAAGATACCGAGTTGAATGCTTTTTATAAGATCTATCCGGAGAAGTTCAACAATAAGACAAACGGAATTACGTTCAGAAGATGGCTGCTGTCCTGTAACCGTGAGCTGGCTGCCTTTTTATCTGAAACAATAGGCGACGGCTATAAGAAGGATGCGGATAAACTGGAAAATCTGTTGAAGTATAAAAATGATGAAGCTGTTTTGAGCCGTATCGCAGAGATCAAGATGAACCGTAAAAAGGATCTTGCGGCTTATGTGAAGGAAGTAGAAGGCATTACTTTAAATCCGGATTCTATATTTGATTTACAGAGCAAGAGAATGCATGAATACAAACGTCAGCAGATGAATGCGCTCTATATCATTCATAAATATCTGGAGATCAAGGCGGGCAAGAAGCCGGTGAGGCCTGTGACTTTTATTTTCGGTGCGAAAGCGGCTCCAGCTTATGTCATTGCGCAGGATATCATTCACCTTCTGCTGGTACTGCAGGAGATCGTCAATAACGATCCGGATGTAAGTCCGTATATGACTGTGCTTATGGTGGAAAATTACAATGTCGCTTATGCGGAGAAGATGATTCCCGCCTGCGATATTTCCGAACAGATTTCTCTTGCTTCCAAGGAAGCTTCCGGAACGGGCAATATGAAGTATATGCTGAATGGCGCTGTCACGCTGGGAACTTCAGACGGTGCGAATGTGGAGATTCATGGGCTGGTGGGAGACGAGAACATCTATATTTTCGGTGAGAAGTCTGAGACGGTCATCAGACACTACGAGAAAGCGGATTATGTTTCCAAGGACTATTATAAGAAGAGTCCGGTAATTAAGGAAGCGGTCGATTTCATTGTCGGTAAGGAGGCGCTCAAGGCAGGGCACAAGGAGAATCTGGAGAGATTGTATAAGGAATTGCTGAACAAAGACTGGTTTATGACGCTGCTGGATCTGGAGGATTATATTAAGACGAAGGATCGGATGATTGCAGATTATGAGGATCAGGCTAAATGGCGTAGGATGATGCTTGTCAACATTGCAAAGGCAGGATTCTTCTCATCTGACAGAACGATTATGGAGTACAACAGGGATATCTGGAAACTGAAATAGGCAATAAAATGACAAAAAGGCCAAACCTGGTTGAAAAGGTTTGGCCTTTTTGCGTGTTGCGTGCCACATGTTTACATTTTGATGCTTTTTTTATGAGGCGGATATGATAAGATACAGAAGAAAAAGGGGAAGAGAGAGCATTATGAAGATTTTAGTCATAGAGGATGATGCAGTTATATCGGAATTGATCTGCATGAATCTGGAGGCGGCAGGATATGAGCCGGTTCCGTTGTTTGACGGGAAGAATGCGGAGCAGATGATAGCGGACGGATCGTGCAAAGATGCGGCGCTGGCCCTGGTGGATGTGATGCTCCCGGGAAAGGACGGATTTGCATTGATGGAGGATTTGCGCGCGGCGCAGATTCCTGTGATCTATCTGACGGCCAAAGACGATGTGGTATCGAAGGTGCACGGATTGAAGAGCGGAGCGGAGGATTATCTTGTAAAGCCATTTGAGATACTGGAACTGTTGGTACGGATGGAGAAGGTGTTGAAGCGGACAGGGAGGGGAAGGGACAAGATACAGGTTAAAGACGTGGTGATTGATCTGAAAGAGCATACTGTGACAAAGGCGGGAGAAAGGATAAATCTGAAGCCGATGGAATATGAGCTGCTGGTGATGCTTGCGGAGAGCAGAAATGTGGCATTCAGCAGAGAGGAGCTTTTGAACAGACTTTGGGGAATGGATTATGTCGGGGAGACAAGGACCGTGGATGTACATATCGGACAGCTTCGCAAGAAGCTGGACTTTCACAATGTCATCCGCACAATTTCCAAGACAGGATATCGATTGGAGGATTTGGAATAGATGAAACTCCGTTTGAAAGTATCCCTGATTACGGCGGCCACGCTGCTTGTGGGCAGTGCCGTGTCAGGAGCGGCGGTGATTTACCATTCAGCGCTCTATAACAGGGAACAGACAGTGGAAAACTATGAGAGTCAGGTCGAGGCAACGACTTACGCCGTTGGAAAGGAGTTGGAGTATGAGCCGCTGGAACACTTTCAGGAAAGTACGGCGGCTTCTTATTATGATTATGTGATACGAAAGTATGGCAGAACGAATTATATTTTAATAGAGGATGACCGGATAGTTTGTAACAGGACGCCTTTTGAACCGGTGGACCCGTCGGATATGAGGTGGAGCGATCAGACTGCTATACAGAGGAGCGGGGACAGTTATCTGCTGATTATAGGAAGAAGAGTTCCGGCGGCGGTCGGCAGGGATTACAGGCTGCTCTTGGTGCAGGATATTTCCACGGTTTATGAGGATATTCACAGACAGACACTGCTCTATTTCATGATCTGTATAGGTGTGGCAATCGGGTCGGGTCTGCTTGTTTTTATCGTAGTTGGCAGGACTTTATCGCCGCTGCGAGAACTGCAGTGTGTGGCACAGGATATCAGTGGTGGCAGGCTGGACAGGCGCGCCAGTGTGCGGTCGCGGGATGAAATAGGGGCATTGTCGGTATCCTTTAACGATATGGCGGATCAGATCGAGGGGCAGATGGAGGAAATCTCCAGGGAATCGGAGCAGAGGAGGCAGATGTTGGGCAGTCTGACACATGAAATGAAAACGCCGATGACGTCTATTATGGGATATGCGGATTCCCTGTTGCATGTCAATTTAAGGGAGGAGCAGAAGGAGCGGGCGTTGGAGCATATCTATGAAGAATGCGGCAGGCTGGGGAGGCTTGGCAGTAAATTGATGAATCTGATGGGTATGTATGACAATGACAGTATTCATATGGAGGAGGTTTCCGTCAGGGCTCTCTTCGAAAGCGTTGCACGGGCGGAGGAGTCTCATCTGCGGCAGAAACAGATGAAATTGCAGATTTCCTGTCAGATGGATACAAGACGAATGGATAGAGATTTGTTTGAAAGTCTGTTGATCAATCTGATCGATAACGGGATCAAAGCGAGCAAAGAAGGAAGCCTCATCGAGATGGCCGCAGAGGGAAATTGTATTACGGTGAGAGATTGGGGATGCGGTATTCCGGAAGACGAAATCCCGAAAGTTACGGAAGCCTTCTACATGGTAGATAAAGCCAGGAGCCGGAGGGAGGGCGGAAGCGGCCTGGGGCTGGCGCTGTGTGATAAGATTGCACAGCTTCATGGCGCGGCGCTTCGGATTGAGAGTGTGCCCGGAGAGGGAACGGTGGTTTCGGTGGTGTTTGAATAGGGCGTTATGCGTTTCTGCTTTTACAAATTGTTTACAGTTTGTTGTATACCTTTTACAGAGAGATGCCGTATTCTGGTAATGGTTTTGAGGAATGGTTTTGAGGAATGGTTTTGAGG
>CAYXKS010000226.1:0-2032 GCA_964465725.1 uncultured Bacteroides sp.
GAGTCAGAATGCCCTTCCCATGTCTCTTCCAATGATTCCTCATACACGATCTCAGGCAGTTCCGGGCTTCCCCCTCTCACAGCCAGCAATATACAATCCGCATTCGCGATCGCATCATAATAAAAGATCTCCATCGTATTTTCATCCGGTTGCCTGTATTCTCTGTTCTGTATCCAGCCTTCATTCTCTGGCAGATGAATGGAGATCCCGAAAGTGTCAAACATAACCTGCAGAGCCGGCTCAGGATTCCCCGCAGCCTGTCCCTTTCCAGATGCCGCATCCTCTGTCGTAACCGGCAAATCCGATGCTGTGTCGCCCCATCTCAATTCATACAGATCGTGCGGAACATGATCCACAGCAAGCTGTTCCTCCTCAGGCAGGCCGTTATACCATTCCAGCCATTCGATCGTCTCATCAGACAAGTCTCCTTTGCTGTACCACCTGTCAAGATACCGGATCTGGCTCCCGTCACCGCTGCGATACTCAAAAACCGCCCACTTTTCATCTATACATACCTCAATCGTATCACCTTCACCATATCGGTAACGATATCCTGCCCCGAAATTGGACTGATTGTTTTCCTGTGGTCTCTCCCAGACATTCACCGCTGAGACAATCTCGCCGTCCGTATCCGTATTTGTTCCCGTCCTGGTGATAACCCTGCCAGTATCATAATAATAACGGTCTCCCACCATGACCATGGGAATAATTGCGCTCCGTTCCTGTTCTTCGCCCGTCTTTTCTCCGCCATCTTTCCTTGGATCCGTTAAAAAGCAAACCGCCACCGCCGCACACAGGATAGCCGCTGCTGCCATCACCCAAAATGCCGGCTTCCTGTAATGCAGGACAAGCTTCACCCTCTGTTTCACCCTTCCCTCCCCGAAAGCGAGCGGATGGGACAGCATCATTCTCTTTGGCATACTGCAGGCAAGTAACGCCTGGCAATATGCCTTTTTCCCATCAAAATCCATATCCATGACCGCCCTCTCATCACAGGCAAGCTCCATGTCTCTGCAGAACAGAATATAAGCCGCCCACACAAGCGGATGAAACCAATATACCGAAAGCAGCAGGAAGGCAAACGGTTTCCAGATATGATCACCTCTACGCAGATGCACCCGCTCATGGGCCAGCACGCTGCTCATCTGCTCCTCATCCATGCCGGAAGGAAGATAGATCTGCGGTCTGACAATGCCGAGGATAAACGGCGACTGTACCGTATCGCAGAGCCGAATATTATCCATCTTATCCAGCTTATTCCACAAAGGCACCGACTCCTGCACCTGCTTCCTGATCCTCAGATAGCTCACCGCTGCATACCCGAGCATGGCAGCCAATCCAACTGCCCATACGACGCTTGCTGCCCATACCCAAACCTGCAGAGGGTTAACACTTGCTCCGGGCGTACGCGTAAAATTATCACGCACGACCGGATTCAACACGTCATTTATGGCCGGAATGCCGCTGTCGATCGCCGGCTCTTTCTCATAGCGGACCACCTCGGGGCTGACAGTCTCCGCACTCGGTATCAGGCTGAATGCACTTTCAAAAGAAAGCGGACAGACCAGCCGGACAGCTGCAATAGCCCATAACGCACAGAGAAACCTTTTCGGTATCCTCCTCAGGAGCAGCCGCAGCACGAGAACCGCCAGGATAAGCCATCCTGCCGTTATGCTCATATTAAGTAATTTCAAAAAGACTGCATCCATCCCTATCTCTCCTCCGCCCGGTCAATCATCTCCCGAATCTCTGCCGCCTCTTCGGCCGTCAGCGCCCTGCCCCTGGTAAATGCGGCAACAAAAGCGGGAAGCGATCCGTCGAAAGCATCCTCCACGAATTTCCTGCTCTGCATGGAATAAAACTGCGAGCGGGTGATCCGGCAGGTTACTGTTCCTTTATTATTTTCAAACAGGCCCTTATCGCATAACCGCCTCAGGACCGTATGGGTTGTCGTTCTTTTCCATGAAAAAGCTTCCGCCGCCAGTTTCACCAGCTCAGAAGACGTGACCGGTTCCCGTTCCCAGATCATGTC
>CAYXKS010000226.1:2132-3416 GCA_964465725.1 uncultured Bacteroides sp.
ATGCGATTTGGACCTGTAGAAGTAAAAGACAAGCTGGGACGGACCGTCGTTTTACGAAATGCCGAAGTCAAGGATTCAGAAAGCCTGATCAAATATATGAAAATTACAACGGCGGAGACGCCTTTCCTGATCCGGGAACCCGATGAATTCTCTTTGACGCTGCAGCAGGAAGAGGCATTTGTCAACGGATTTATCGATCGTGAACGGGAATTGCTGCTGATCGCCGCCATAAACGGAGAACATATCGGAAATTGTTCTTTAATGAGCATCGGTTCTTACAAAAGATATCATCACCGCTGTGAAATTGCCCTTGCCCTATATCAGAAATACTGCGGCGTTGGAATCGGCAGGATGATGCTTATAACGGTTCTTTCCGTTGCGAAGGAACTGGGATATGAACAGGCAGAGCTCGAAGTCATCCGCAACAACGAACGCGCAATCAGGTTATATGAGAAACTGGGCTTCCATGCATATGGAACATTTCCGGATAATATGAAGTATTCGGACGGAACCTACGCGGATGCGATCTGGATGATGAAAAAATTATAACTGCAAAGCCTCCACTTTTTATCCCTGATTGAATTTTTCAAAACGCTTTACCGCAGACCGGATCCCTTTGTCCAGCGCCTTCGTCAGTTTTATACCTGGTTCATACCATAAATTGACAACATTCAGTTTCCTGCCTTTTCTGTCATATACCGCCTCGATCCTGCCGACAAACCGGTCTCCATAAAGAACCGGCAGCACATAATATCCATACTTCCGTTCAGCCTGAGGCGTATAGATCTCCCATTTATATTCGAAATCAAAGATCGCCCTGATCAGGTTTCTGTCCCACATCATGTTGTCCAAAGGCGCTATCAGTTCACAACGCTTCTTGTATTTTTCCTGCCTGATCCGGTCAGCGATTTCACGATCCTCTGCGCGGCAGTATAATGTATCATTGATGCTTTCCACTCTGACAGGCGCTATGCAGTCTTCGTCCAGAAGCTCCATAAAAATATCATTTCGCTCCTTCGCCTTCAATCCCGGAATGCCAAGCCACGCGTCAGAGGCCCGGTTCCACAGTAATCCCAGAGAACCTATTCTCTGCAGGACACGCCATTTCCTGTGTTCATGATCACAGGGATAGGGATCCGCCTCCGCGAGAATCTCCTGCGGCACACAGTTTCCGATCAGATCATAATATTTCAGATTGCCGTCCTTATGGTGGATTGCCAGTTCCCCGCTGAAATACATATGCTCAAGCGCCGCCCGTGAAAGCTTCGTCTCGCTCCAATACCA
>CAYXKS010000226.1:3516-5959 GCA_964465725.1 uncultured Bacteroides sp.
TCAAATTGAATGCATCCCGCCTGCCGGATAAAATCCATGATTCCGTCTTTCCCTGTAAATCTGTAGTTCCCGAGCAGCCCCTGTTTAAACAATATGAATTTACGGGCTTCCGCTTTCGTGAGGTATATTTCACTCATCTTGCTCCTCCTGGTATCATGAAACGCCACAGCCAGTTTACGAAATTTCATGTCTTGCTAAAATCCTTAAAAATATATTCTCCAAAATCAATCATAAAATCTTCATAGATTCCTGCTTTTATCTTATCCGTAAAGGAATACAGTTCCGGCCCTTCCCTCCGCTCCAGCCGGTAAACCAGAATACTCTTCCTCACAGGATCGGCCAGCCAGTACTCCCTCACTCCTGTCCTTTCATACAATGTAAGCTTCCTGACATAGTCCATATATTTACTGGACGGCGACACGATCTCAATCACCCAGTCCGGCGCACCGTGGCAGCCCTTTTCATCCAATTTCTTCTCATCACAGATCACTGTAATATCCGGTTCCACATAATTGTGCTGGTCATCCGTGATATAGACGGCAAAAGGCGCAGGAAGCACCTCACAAGGACCGTTGTTCTCCATGATATACAGCTTGATCCTCATACTTATCCACATAAGCAGATCCTGATGCGTATACGTAGGAGACGCCATCATAAACAACTCCCCGTCTATCAGTTCCGCCCTCTCTCCCTCCGGAAGCGCCCCGATATCCGAGGCAGTATACGATTTCTTCCCTTCGATCAACATAAAAAATTCCTTTCGCTCAGGCAGTACATATTCCATATTCATCCTCCTTCTTTGGCAGAGGATTCCTACGTGCCGCCTCTGCCGTTATTCATTTGTTATTGTGAGTAAAACGGCAGAATGTGCCAGAATGTGCGAATGCACGGTTCATTGATTACTCTTGTTGGGTTTATCATATCATTCGTGTATGGGTATGTCAAGAATTTTTATAGCAGATACTCAGAAACCGCCCAGAAAATTTCCTCTTGAAAATCATTTCAAACCATACTATAATCATAACATAAAAGAAGCGCCCGTAAAGCAAACGGTTCGCCTCAGTTTATAAGTTACAAATCAAAAAAGCAACTTATTCCTTTGGTGAGGGGCGGTTGCTTTTTTGATGTCTTAATCTCTCTGCTAAATCAATCACTTTTACAATAGTGCCTGTTGCAGACACAATCATTCCAGCAATTTTGAGAATCGTTTCCAACATCTCAAAGATATATCCTCTTTTGTATTTTCCACTAAATCACCTCCGTTGATTCTGGAAGTTCTCATATGTAATCATACGGCAAGAGACGAACCGCTTACCCGTTTTAGGCGCATAATCATTATAGTACATATTGGAACTCTTTACAAGCGTAATTCAGAACAAATTTCACGGATTTTACGATTTTCTGATTATCTCTTTTCCACTTCGAAATAATCGAAAGCAACATATGGAACGGCGCCCGGCACTCACTCCCGCACCCGTTTGCGGTAATTCCCCGGTGTCTCCTGATAAATCTTCGCAAAAGCCGCGTTAAACATTCTGATGTCTCCAAACCCCACCCGCTCTGCAATCTCATAAGTTTTCAGATCCGACGAGAGCAGCAGCGGCACGGCATGTTCAACCCTGATTCTATTTACATAATCCTTGAAATTCTCCCCGGTGTTTTTCTTGAAGAAACTGCTGAAATAATAGGAGTTCATATGAATCTCCTCCGCCAGTACCTGCAGGGACAGATTCTCGCTGTAATGCTCCTCAATATAGGCTCTGGCCTTCAGGATATCCTTCTTCTCGCTGTCCACCGCGGCAGCCTTCATCCTCTCCGCGTACTGCCCGAACTCCTCCGCAAACAGCGTCTCCATCTCTCCAAAGCTCTCACAGGCCCTGCCGCGCTCCAACAAATCTTTCATTTCCGGCCTGCGTCCCGGCAGGTTCATCGACGTGCACCGCTCCTCCAGATACCGGACTGCCGTGCAGAAATAGAAACAGGCATCCTCCTTCTTCCCTTCCGCCAGCCGCAGTACCAGCTTGCCGTACCGTCTGACAATATCCTCGATCTGCGGCCCGTTCTTCGCCATGATAGCGTCAAACATTCTCACCCGCACCTCTTCCAGCAGCGCGGAGTCCCCCTTGCCATGAAAAACCCTGTCATGCAGGTTCAGGACGGAAACCGTCATCTTATCTGCGAAAAACAGATAGCCGCCTCTGTCCAGACACTGCCGGAACATACCCGGTATTTCACTCATGGAACGTACCACATCCCCGATCACATAGAAGACCGTATGCCCCGTCGCTCTGACAGATTCCTCCCAGATCTCCTCAACAATCTCCCGGGCTGTGCCGTTACCGTTATCATGATCCGACTGGCCAATCCCCTTTAAGACAACCGCGATCCTGCCGCTTTTCTGGAACACGATCCCCTGTCCGGTCTCGTTCAGATATTCTTCCAG
>CAYXKS010000227.1:0-2316 GCA_964465725.1 uncultured Bacteroides sp.
GAGGAGCGGCTGACGTCGAGGAGTTTCTGACGCATCTCGTCCTCGATCCGGCTGAGTTCTGCTTCCGCGCTCCGGCGCTTCGTGCGGCCTTCCTCCTGGATTTTCATGACTTCATCCAGGGTGCTGATCAGAGTCTGATTGGTGGCGGTGAGGGTTTCGATATCCACAATGCCCCGTTCGCTTTCCCGGGCAGTCTCGATCGTGGCGGTCTTGAGCGCTTCGGCGTTTTTCTTAAGAAGCGCATTGGTCATATCCGTTACTTCCTTCTGTGCCTTGGCGGCCTGGCTGGAGTGGTCAAGGCCGATGGCGATCACCATCTGGCTCTTCCAGAGAGGGATCGTGTTCACGAGAGTGGACTGGATCTTCTCTGACATGGCGGTATCGTTGCTCTGGATCAGGCGGATCTGAGGAGCCATCTGCATGGAGATCGTTCTGGTCAGTTCGAGGTCGTAGATTTTCTTCTCGAAACGCTCGCACATGGAGGCATAGTCGTTGGCAGCCTGTGTGTCTTCCGGGAGGCCGCTTTGCTCCGCCTTCTGCAGAAGAGCCGGAAGTTCTACGGTTCTGGCCTGCTGCAGCTTCTGCTTGCCGGCCAGAATGTACATGGACAGCTCCCTGAAATAATTCAGGTTCAGATCGTACATTTTGTCCAGCATGGCGGCATCCTTGAGGAGTGTCACCTGATGGTCTTCCATGACCCTGCAGATTTTGTTGATATTTGCTTCCGCCTTGTCATATTTGACCTTCATGCTTTCCAGCTTGTTGCTGCCTTTCTTTAAAAAGCCGAAGAAGCCTTTGTCTTCTTCCTCGTTGAAGTCCTTCAGTTCTGTGACTACATCCGCCAGCATCTGGCCAATCTCGCCCATGTCTTTGGTACGTACGTTGTTTAAAGCGCTTTCGGAAAAGTCGGCGATTTTTTTCTGGCTGCCTGCGCCGTACTGCATCACCATCTGAGTGTTGGTGATGTCGATCTGGGCGGCAAAGTCATCCACCATTTTCTGTTCTTCAGGCGTCAGCACCACATCGGGGATTTTGGGTTCTTCTTCCTTAACGGGTGCCGGGACGATTTCCGCGCTCTCCTCCTGCCCGAAAGGAGACAGCGTCAGGGAAGGCGCTTCCTTTAACATTTCATCGAGATCATTGCTCATTTTTGTTTCCTCCGTTTATCAGTTTTCTTTATTTACTCTGTATGGATCTGAGCTCCAGTACACAACGATAGATATGGCGTTATGTAATAATCAGGAAAGTTGTCCACTCCCCATTTCATTCATCAATCCTTCCCGTGCAAGCATGGTCTTTAATACCTGCGCATCGGTGGTGGCATCCAGCACCGCGTCCTGGAAAAGATTATTCAAAAGCTCGGTGAATGCCTGGTTGATGGTGTCCAGCGTATTTTCAATCTCGGCCTTGGCGGCGATGATGTCGTCGCCCGGAACGCTTACCCGGTCGAATTCTTCATAAGCTTCCACCAGTTTCAGGGTGGTGGGTAGGTAGTAGTTCATCAGTTTATGCATCCGGTGCATCTGTTCGGGATGTTCCCTGACGCTGTCAAAGAGGCTCTTTAACAGATTTTCCAGGCGGAAGAGCTTGGCGGAGATCACTTCTCCGGGAATCTTATCGTTCAGGAGCCGGAGTTTGCGGATGCATTCCATTCCCTCGGCGACCATGGCATTCAGCTCTGCCTCCTGTTCCGAAAGCTCAGTCGTCTGTTCGGATCTTGTCTCTGCTTCTGCTGTATTCTGCCTGTCCTTACTGACGGCGATCCTTCGGCTTTCTTCCTCGCGGAGCTTCCAGTTGTTCTCTGTTTCCAGATACTGGCGGTAGATTCCGTCGTTTAACATGAAGCAGGTTTTCTGCTCGTCCAGGTGGCCTTCGGGAAACATGCCCAGATTCAGCATTTTCTGCAGATCCTTGATCACGCGGCGTGTTTTCCGCCCGGTGCTTTTGGCCAGCTGTTCGATCTCGCCGTACAGATTGCGGCCGCACAGGCCGGCGTAGCGTTCCGCCAGCTTCAGACGTCTGTGCTGTCCGATTCCCAGCCGGATCATCCCCGCGAAAAGTGCGAGAAAGAGTACGTTAGCGGTCCATCCGGCTATACTTAAAGTTTCATCTGTCAGTAGAAGAGTAAAGTGAAAAAAGGTAATAATCGATGTAACACCCAGACCGATTCCGCCGAACACCTTGTACAGTACGCCGGATACGTTCCCCACTTTTTTGAACGGGAAGGGAAAGGCGGTACTGGGGAACTGCTGGTTCGGGACTGTCTGCGGCACATTTTGGTAAGGGTTATTCTGCCGTTGTGTGCTGCCTGCATTC
>CAYXKS010000227.1:2416-5941 GCA_964465725.1 uncultured Bacteroides sp.
TGTCTGCGGCACATTTTGGTAAGGGTTATTCTGCCGTTGTGTGCTGCCTGCATTCTCGTAGATCTGCTGGGCCTGTCTGCGGGCCTGTTCCTGCCTGTTCTGTCTTGCCTGTTCGCGTGACTGTCGTACCTGTTCCTGGACTTGTCTTGCCTGCTGTTTCGCCTGGCGTCTGGTCTGTTCCTGACTCGGAGCCTGCTGCCAGTCAGACGTCCGCCCGGTCTGTTGCCAGGCTTGTCCTGTCTGTTCCTGAGTCTGACGGGATTGAGCATGGCTCTGCTGCCGGGCCTGTGTGCTGCTTTGTCCCGTCTGGCTCTGTGTTTGTCTATATGTTTGTTCCTGAGTCTGGTGCTGAGCCTGCTGTCTGCGAGAATCTTCCCGGCCTGTCTCTGCCTGCTTATTATATTGGTAAGAAGAATGGCCTGTCCCACGATCTTCCCCGTCGTAATCCATAAATGAGATATGCTTTCCGACTTCATTTAAGACAGCGGTCACGCTCTGGGAGACCAGCCGATTCAGATCGTTATAGTTTCCGCTCTGCAGGGCGTCCGACAGGGCATCCCTGATCTGTTCTCCCATGCTTTGCTCGCTCTGATTGTCCTTCATATTATTAAACCTCACCGTGTATGCACTGTCTGCAAAAATTTCTATTTACTATTATCACACATTGGACGCCGCTTCGCAATAAATTTCATTACGGTTTGCGGCATATAGATAACAGTCCGGCTTTGGGCTTCGTTTGTCGTGTTGAGATGCACAGATTTTTTTAAGGGATGGAATTATTGACAATGCGCATAATACGTATTATTATATAATCAAATAAACGGAGAGGAGAGAGGCCATGAATGTATAAGGAGGTATTGGATGAGATTCAGGGAAGTTGAAAGCATGATATTAAAAAACGGATGGTATCAAGTAAAGCAAAAAGGCTCGCATCATCAATACAAACATCCAACTAAGCCTGGGAAGATTACAATCCCGGAACATGGAGGGGATTTGAATCCTGATACAGTAAAATCAATTATGAAACAGGCGGGGATTTAGGCCTCAGCTGCTCAATTTATATAAATGGAGGTGGATATATTGAAATTAATTTATCCGGCTGTATTTAAGCCTTTTACAGACCAAAGCGGAGGATATGTAGTAGAATTTCCAGATTTACCCGGTTGTGTGACAGAGGGAAAAGATTTGGAACAAGCGATTGAAATGGGTATTGATGCAGCAAGTGGCTGGATTTTAGGAGAACTTGAAGATGGGGAGAAAATTCCACATGCTTCCGACTATTCAGAAATAATTGTTGAAAATGGATGCATGGTAAATATGTTATTATTAGATATTGATGCCTATGAAGAAAAATATGGTGAAAAGGCTGTAAGAAAAAATCTCACGATTCCTGCATGGCTGAATACTTTTGCTGAAAAAAATAATATCAATTTCTCTAAACTTTTACAGGAAACCTTATTCTCAATGGCACAGGCGAAGTAAATACAGGAGTTGTCCATAGGACAGCTTCTTTTCGGGCTGCCCATCGTACCACCAGCAGAGGAGAATGGGTACGGGTGCACAGATAAAGCTTGCGGATCGTATTACAAGCGGGAAAGCATTGGAGACCTTCGGCGGAAACTGCCGGAGCAGGAAAGGAAGGTATGATAGAGATGAAGATTGCGGTTACTTACGAAAATGGAAATGTATTCCAGCATTTCGGACACACAGGACAGTTTAAGATTTATGAGACCAGGGACGGTATGATTGCAGGCACACAGATTGTAGATACGGCGGGAAGCGGCCACGGTGCCCTTGCAGGCCTGCTTTCCGGTCTGGAAGTGGATACACTGATCTGCGGCGGCATCGGAGTGGGTGCGCAGAATGCACTGGCGGAGGCAGGGATACGTCTTTACGGTGGTGTGTCCGGCAGTGCGGACGAAGCGGTGGCGGCACTGCTTGCGGGCAATCTGGCTTTTAATCCGGATGTTCACTGCGACCATCATGGGGACGGGCATTCCCACGGAGAAGGACATCATTGTGGAGACGGGCATTCCCACGAAGATGGACAGCATCATTGCGGAGACGGACAGCATCACGGAGAACATCACTGTGGGGAAGATAAGCATGGTTGTGCGGGGAACAGATGAGGAGTTTATAGTATGGGAACACTTTCGGGTTTTGAGAACACCGTCACAGGCAGTTTCGCGGTCATTGACACGGAGACAAACTGGAATGATGAGGTGATGTCGATTGGAGTGGTGGCTGCCGATGCGGCCACCGGGCAAAGAATCGATTCGCGCTATTACATAATCGATCCGGAATACAGAGTGGGCGGCATGTTTGCAGGTGAACTGCGGCCGGATGACGAAGGCGTTGTGATTGCGGACAGAAAGCAGACTTTGAAGGAGATCCGGCAATGGCTGGATACTTATCGGGTGCGGAAGCTTTTCGCCTACAATGCTTCTTTCGACAGAAATCATCTGCCGGAATATGCTGACTACGAATGGTATGATATCATGCGCCTGGCGGCATACCGCCAGTACAACAAGGCTATTCCGGATCATGCGGCATGCTATAAGACCGGCAGGATGAAATGCGGTTACGGTGTTGAAAATGTATTGAGGATGCTTGGGAAAGACAAGCAGTACGCAGAAACGCATAACGCGGTTCTGGACGCGGAGGACGAACTGCGGATCATGCAGCTGCTGGGGTATGGATTAAGTGAATATGATATTGCGCGTTGTCCTGCCGGCAGCAGGAGATGATGCACAGTCGGGAATAATAAAGCAGGAGACGTCAAGATTGTGTTCTTTTTAAATGTAGATTATAATGGTATAGATAACGGCATTAAAAATTTTGTCTTCGGCCTTGCAGAAGCTTTTGTATATGGCTTCGACAAGGGACGGAAACAGAAATTTGAATCATAAGTTGATGTATAGAATAGGATCAGACAGATGAATTGTATAGAATAGATATCCAGAGAGGCGACAGGATGACGGACATAAAAAGTATATCAAAATTGGTTACTCCCATTGCGCAAAAATATGGTGCGGACAGAGTAGCATTGTTTGGATCCAGAGCGAAGAATATGGAGAAAGAAACAAGTGATTATGATTTTATCATTTCCAAAGGAAATATAAGATCATTATTTCAATTAGCTTCCTTCATTGATGAACTTGAAGAGGCCTTTGGCGGAAGAGTAGATGTTATTACAGATACATCGAACGATATCAGTTTCCTTGAACAGATAAAGAAAGATGAGATTGTTGTTTATGAAACAAAGAGATAAGGCAATCCTGATAAAAATGATGGAATATTGTGTGGAAATTAAAGATACGCACGATTATTTTAAGCAGGATAAAGACCTTTTTATGAATGAGAAACGCGGTTTTATATATAGAAATTCAATCACTATGCCAATATTGCAAATTGGCGAACTTGCTAAAATGCTATCGGGAGAATTTTTGAGTGAATATACAACAATACCTATGGAAAATGATTATGCGGATGAGGGATATTGTTGCACATCATTATGGGAGTCTG
>CAYXKS010000228.1:0-5935 GCA_964465725.1 uncultured Bacteroides sp.
GGAGGGATTCGAACCCTCGTGCCCCGGAGGGCAAACGCATTTCGAGTGCGCCCCGTTATGACCACTTCGATACAACTCCATATGAATAGCATTATAATTTGAATCTTAATAATTGTCCACAGTTTTATATAAATTTTGCGAAATTTTTGTAATAGCTTTTATAACAGTTCTTTTTTGTAACATGTTTTTAAAATGGAGAGATATATGACACTGGATGAAAAATATATGAAGGAAGCGCTGAAGCAGGCTAAGAAGGCGTATGCTCTGGGAGAGGTTCCGATCGGATGCGTGATCGTTTATCAGGATAAGATCATCGGCAGAGGCTACAACAGGCGCAATACGGACAAGAATACCCTCGCCCATGCCGAGATCACGGCTATCAACAAGGCCAGCAGGAAGATGGGGGACTGGCGGCTTGAGGGGTGTACATTGTATGTGACGCTGGAACCCTGCCAGATGTGCGCGGGCGCCATTGTGCAGGCGCGGATCACGGAAGTGGTCATGGGCAGTATGAATCCAAAGGCGGGATGCGGAGGCTCTATCCTGAATATTCTGGAAATGCCGGAATTTAATCATCAGGTGCAGGTGAAAAGGGGAGTGCTGGGCGAGGAGTGCTCGCAGATGCTGACTGCGTTCTTTAAGGAATTGCGGGTGCGGAATAAGATGGAGAAAGAGGAAAAGAAGCAGCAGTCAAACCGTTACGAAAGAAAAGAAAGAAGCGGTTGAGAAGAAAAGAAAAAAGGAATATAATAGGACATGGGGATATGTTGAGCGCACATGCGCGATGTAGAACACAGGAAACTAAAATGTAAGGAGGATTCAGGGATGAAGAGAATTGGTATGTTGACCAGCGGAGGAGATTGTCAGGCGCTTAATGCTGCGATGCGCGGCGTGGTGAAGTGTCTGTCCTGCAGCGGTGAGGATGTGGAGATTTATGGATTTTTAGATGGTTACAAGGGCCTGATTTACGGAGATTTCCGTATGTTGACAGGGCATGATTTCTCGGGAATTCTGACGAAGGGCGGCACGATTCTTGGCAGCTCCAGAACTCCTTTTAAGCTTATGCGGGTACCGGATGAGAACGGACTCGATAAAGTGGAGGCGATGAAACAGAATTACTACAAACTGAAACTGGACTGCCTGGTGATCCTGGGCGGCAACGGAACGCATAAGACAGCGAATCTGCTCCGCGAAGAGGGATTGAACGTGATCACGCTTCCGAAGACAATTGACAATGATCTGTGGGGCACCGATATGACATTCGGTTTTCAGAGCGCGGTTAATATTGCAACAGACTGCATAGACTGCATTCACACTACAGCGTCTTCCCACGCGCGTATTTTTATCGTGGAAGTTATGGGACATAAGGTAGGATGGCTTACGCTGAATGCCGGAATGGCCGGCGGCGCCGATATTATTCTGATTCCTGAGATCCCTTATGATATCAACAAAGTGATCAAGGCCATCGGCGAGCGTGAAGCGAGAGGGTCCAGATTTACCATTATGGCAGTGGCTGAGGGCGCGATCTCCAAGGAAGATGCGAAGCTGTCCAAGAAAGAATATAAGAAAAAGATGGAAAACTATCCATATCCGTCAGTTTCGTATGAGATTGCTGACCAGATCAGAAAGAAGAGCGGCAAGGATGTGCGCGTTACCGTTCCGGGACATACACAGCGTGGCGGCAGCCCGTGTCCTTATGACCGTGTGTTTGCAACAAGACTGGGCGCGGAGGCAGGCAAGCTGATTCTCAAGGGCGAGTATGGATTTATGGTAGGTTACAAGAACAGAGAAGTTGTCAAGGTGTCTCTTGAAGAGGTAGCCGGTAAGCTGAAAATGGTATCACCGGATGCTACGATTGTCAAAGAAGCCAAGATGGTGGGAATCAGTTTCGGAGATTGATGACCGGACAGAAACAAAATTAACATAGAAAGGTAGAGAGGCTGCCGTGTGTGACACAGAGAATATGGCAGCATAAAGGAAAGTAATGTCATATACGGCTCTTTATCGAAAGTTCCGTCCGGACTGTTTCGAGGATGTGAAAGGACAGGAACATATTGTTACAACTTTGCAGAATCAAATAAAAGCAGAACGGATAGGTCACGCCTATCTGTTCTGCGGAACACGTGGAACAGGTAAGACGACGATCGCCAAGATCTTTGCGAAAGCAGTGAATTGTGAACATCCCGTGGATGGAAGTCCGTGTGGAGAGTGCGCTTCCTGTAAGTCGATTGCGGCAGGCGCTAGCATGAATGTGATCGAGATCGATGCAGCGTCCAACAACGGTGTGGACAATATCCGCGAAATTGTGGAGGAAGTGTCCTATTCTCCGGCGGAGGGCAAGTATAAGGTTTATATCATCGATGAGGTTCATATGCTTTCGATAGGAGCGTTCAATGCACTTCTTAAGACATTGGAGGAACCGCCGTCTTATGCTATTTTTATATTGGCGACAACAGAGGTCCATAAGATTCCCATCACGATTCTTTCGCGCTGCCAGAGGTATGATTTTCGAAGAATCACGATTGACACGATCACTGCCAGGCTGCGGGAACTGATGGATACGGAGCAGATTCAGGTGGAGGAGAAGGCACTTCGCTATGTGGCCAAGACGGCTGACGGTTCCATGAGAGATGCGCTGAGTCTTCTGGATCAGTGTATTGCTTTTCACTTTGGACAGGAACTGACTTATGATAAAGTACTGGATGTGCTTGGGGCTGTGGACACGGAAGTGTTCGGGAGACTTCTGCGCCATGTACTGCAGAAGGACGTGAACGGTTGCATTGGACTTCTTGAGGAAGTGGTCATGCAGGGCAGGGAGTTGACTCAGTTTGTGGTCGATTTCACGTGGTATCTACGCAATCTTCTGTTGGTTAAGTCTTCCGACGATATAGAGGATGTGATCGACGTTTCTTCGGACAATCTGGTCAGGTTGAAGGAAGAGGCGGATATGCTGGAGATGGATGCGATTATGCGCTATATCCGGATCTTTTCGGAATTGTCCGGGCAGATTAAGTATGCGGCGCAGAAGCGTATCCTGATAGAGATTGCCCTGATTAAGCTCTGCCGTCCGAGTATGGAGAAGGATTATGAATCTGTCCTGGAACGGATCAGAGTGGTGGAAGAAAAGATAGAGCAAGGAATTGTGGCTTCCCCTTCCGCCGGATATTCCAGCGGGGGTGACAGCGGAAGCATGGGAAGTTTGATGGAGCCAAAAGAACGTCCTGCTTTACCTAAGGCAATTCCGGAGGATGTACAGATGCTGGTCAGTAAGTGGCCGGTGATTGTAGGGCAGATGTCGATGCCTATGAAGCAGTATCTGAAGAACGCTAATCTAAGCCTGGGCGGAGATAATAAACTGACGATCGTCGTGGAGGACGGATTGGCTTCAGATTATTTCTTAAGGCAGGAAGGACATAAAGAGTTATTGCTACAGATTTTGTCGGAGGCTGTGGGCAAGGAAATTGATGTGACGATACAGAGCGTGCCCGATCAGAATACTTTTGTACAGAATTATGTGGATTTAAGTCAGATCATTCATATGGAAATAGAGGAAGAAGAGTAACAGTTCAGCTCAGGACTTTGCACTTGCTGCAAAGTCCGTGAGAATGCGTAAATTGGGTCAAAAGGGAATCTGCTCCTCGCCGAAGGCGATTTGAGATGAGCAGATTCCGTAACAGTGAGGCCGAGGGCCAAACTGTTACAGGAAGAGTAACAGAAAAGGAGACTGATATGGCAAAACGAGGCGGATTTCCGGGAGGCGGTATGCCGGGCAACATGAACAATCTGATGAAACAGGCGCAGAGAATGCAGCGCCAGATGGAGGAGAGCCAGAAGGAATTGGAGACGAAAGAGTTCGTTGCTAAGGCCGGGGGCGGCGCCGTGGAAGTGACTGTGACGGGTAAGAAAGAGATCACGAAAGTGAAGCTGTCTGAGGAGGTTGTGGATCCGGACGATATTGAGATGCTGGAGGATCTTGTGATGGCGGCGGCTAACGAAGCGTTGCGCATGGCGGACGAGGCTAGCGCTGAGATCATGAGTAAGATGACTGGCGGTCTGGGCGGAGGATTTCCGTTCTGATGGATTTGTACAGCGGGTATATCAATAAGTTAATAGAAGAATTGGCAGGTCTTCCGGGCATTGGATCCAAGTCGGCACAGCGGCTGGCTTTTCATATCATTAATATGCCGCAGGCGCGTGTAGAGCGGCTTTCACGCGTGATTCTGGAAGCGAAAGCTAACGTGCGTTATTGTAAGGAATGTTATACACTTACGGATCAGGAAACCTGTCCGGTCTGTTCCAATGGAAACAGGGATCACAGAACGATCATGGTAGTGGAAAATACGAGAGATATGGCGGCATATGAGAAGACGGGCAAGTATACAGGAGTCTATCATGTGCTCCACGGCGCGATCTCACCGATGATAGGAGTCGGTCCCGGGGATATCAAACTTAAGGAATTGATGCAGAGACTGGAAGGAGACATAGACGAGGTGATTATTGCCACAAATTCCAGTCTGGAGGGAGAGACTACGGCAATGTATATCAGCAAGCTGATTAAGCCGACAGGCATCAAGGTGACAAGAATTGCCAGTGGAGTGCCGGTGGGCGGCGATTTGGAGTATATTGACGAGGTTACATTGCTGCGCGCGTTGGAGGGCCGGGTCGAACTGTAAATTTCGCGCAACAGTTTGGCTCGGGAATTTGCCCTTGTTGCAAAGTCCATAACGGTAAGGAATCTGAACCAATTGTCATTTAGTTAAGCCAATACACAATGACATACGCGTCCGGCTTAATTAAATGGCATTGTATCTGCACTGTTAAAGAATTTCATATTGAGAGAAAGGAATGAATACAAAATGGGAGTAGTAAAAGAAAAATTCGGGGTTACGAAAGACGGTAAGGACGTATATGCATTCACTATGTCAAATGCAAATGGTATGAGCGCAAAGGTGATCAACTATGGTGCAATACTGGTTAGTCTTATGGTTCCGGACAAAAATGGCAACGTTGACGATGTGGTATTGGGATTTGATTCGCTGGAAAAGTATTTTGACAACGGCAGTTTTTTCGGGGCTACGATTGGTCCGAGCGCTAACCGAATCGGCGGAGCATGTTTTGAGATAGACGGCAGGACGTACCATATCGATGATAATGATGGAGGAAACAACCTCCACAGTCATAGAGATGAAGGCTACCATAAGCGTGTGTGGGATGCTGAGGAGGGAGTAAACAGTGTAAAGTTTATCCTGGAAGGGAAAGATGGAGAGATGGGATTTCCGGGTAATAAAAAGGTTTCCGTGACATACAGTCTCTCGGATGATAATGCATTGAAGTTGAGTTATCATGTGTCGTCAGATCAAAATACGATTATCAATATGACCAATCATACGTATTTTAACCTTGCAGGACATAACGCAGGGAAGATAGAAGACCATCTGCTTCGACTCAATGCGTCTCATTATACGCCTACCTTTGCAGGCTCGATTCCCACGGGAGAGATCGCTCCGGTGGCCGGGACGCCTTTTGACTTTACGACGAAGAAGCCCATCGGACGGGATATTAATGCCGATTCGGAGCAGTTAAAGATCGGACAGGGCTTTGACCATAATTTTGTCATTGATGATGCTGACGGAACTGTCCGGGAGATCGCGGAGGCGGAAGATCCAGGGAGCGGCAGGAAGATGAAAGTATTTTCGAGTCTGCCCGGTGTGCAGTTCTATGCAGGTAATTGTATCGCGGAAGAAACAGGAAAAGAGAACGCTGTTTACGGGTCACGCATGGGATTCTGTCTGGAGACACAGTATTATCCGGATACGATTCATCATTCTAATTTCCCGTCGGCAGTGTTTGGCCCTGGAAAGGATTATGAATCTGTGACGATTTACCAGTTTGTGTAACAGGCGGCACAAACGATACATGAACCATTTCAGAAGAA
>CAYXKS010000229.1:0-1246 GCA_964465725.1 uncultured Bacteroides sp.
AAATCTCCCGCAATAATTCCCTGTGAATACGGCCCGATCGCTGCCGGAGCCTTGTCAGTTGATATTTTAGTTAACATAATATATTTTCTCCCTTCCTTAATTATTTCCAATGATTATTTACCCGTGCCCGATTCCTTCCTGACACTCCCCAAATCTCGCCCTCACGTAGAATCCCCTGGCATTCTCAATCACTTCTGTCACCACGCCTTCCCGCTCCAACATGCGCTCCCGGAAAGGAAAATTCCCCGACATGGCAAGTGATGGATCGATCGTATAATAATAATTGCTGGGAAGCACGCCTTCCGTTACGGTAACCTTGTCCCCCTTCTTTAACAATCCAGGACGTTCCATCTTAAATTCCATCTCCCGCATTGTTATCACCTTCCTTCTTTCACCTGTCTCATTCTGGCCATTACACCATCTTCAAGGCCGCTTCCTGGGCTGCTATTACCCTGTCGCACCAGCTGTCAAACTCCGGATCTTCTTTCCGGCACTCCGGATGGGTATTGATATAATCCAGCACCTTCCTGGCTCCCTGGTCAAAACGGACAGTAGCCGCAAAACCCGGCACCAATCTCTTCAGCTTCGTATTGTCGAAGACAACACTGTTGGACTTGTCGCCAAGCAGGGCGCCCCGAAGATCCCATTGCGCAGGACTGCTGGCTGCCAGAAACTCGCTGGAAACGTAGCACGGATTCAGCTCAACACCCAATGCATCTGCCACTACGGTGTAAATCTGATTCCATGTCAGTGTCTCGTCTCCGGTAATCTGTACCGCTTCCCCAACCGCATGGATATTTCCCATCAGCCCGATAAATCCCCTGGCAAAATCCGTGTTATAGGTCAGCGTCCAGAGCGACGTTCCGTCCCCCTGTATGATTACTTTCTTTCCTTCCAGCATTCGCTTGATTACCTGATAACTGCCTCCCGGTCCATGGACTCCCAGCGGCATCGACCGCTCACTGTATGTATGACTGGGACGCACGATCGTGACCGGAAATCCTTCCTCACGGTACAGTTTCATCAGCAGTTCTTCCCCGGCGATTTTGTTGCGGGAATACTCCCAATAAGGATTCGCAAGCGGCGTCCCCTCATCGATCCGATAATCGGACAATGGCTTCTGATATGCAGAAGCTGAACTGATATAGATAAACTGTCTCGTCCTGCCGTTAAATAATCTGTAATCACGCTCAAGCTGCTTTGGCAAAAAGGCGATAAAATCCGCAACCACATCAAACTTCTGTCC
>CAYXKS010000229.1:1346-3422 GCA_964465725.1 uncultured Bacteroides sp.
GCAAACATCCATGTATACTAAATATTGAACAAATTCCTGATCGGGTTTACGCTCTTCGCCTGTCGGATGATTGCTTCCTTATCCCCTGTCAGATAATCCTCCAGCTTCTCTATTTCTTCTTTCGTGAACCCTTCCGATTTCTCGATTACTCCATCTGGGACGATTCCTTCCGCCCAATCTTTTCCGCGAAGAAAAGAAACACGCACAAAAGTCCTGCCCTCCTTGTGAAGCACACCGGAGACCAGGACATTCATCTCTTCCGTTTTCTTATTCTTGGCAAGCTCTTTGCCTGTATCAACGGCTCTCTCTTTTTTCAGAATTACTTTTCCGTCTCTCATTTTAACCTCTATACATGAATACCAAAAGCAATCTTCGTAATGCTATCCGGTAATCGTAACGGTTCAGCCTTTTGCCTCACTGTTATGAAGTCTGCCCAACCCAAATCATCTTCACGAGTGGCAGATTCCCTCCTGGCCCAATTTACATATTCTCGCAGACTTTGAAGCAAGTGCAAATTCCCAGGCTGCACAGTTACCAATAATCATTCAACTTATATAATATTATAAACCAAATTCCACTTTTGAAAAAGCCGTTAAATTAAAAATATATTTGCTCCTCACATCTTTCCAAAATCTTCATAAAATAACTTCAAAGCCTACAGGAGTTTTCCTATGCTCAATTATCAAATCACACCCAGAACTGTTTTCACGGAGCTTCTTCTCCGCGACCGTCCGGACGCGGCGGCGTGGATTCAGGGAAACGCACAATATCCCGATCTTGACGGTATGGTCAAATTTTATCGTACCTCCTACGGCGGCGTATTGGTGGAAGCCCAGCTTTTCGGCCTGCCGGACACCGCCGTCCCCGGCTCGAGTAACTTCTATGCAATGCACATACACGAATCGGGAGACTGCAGCGACAATTTCGACAATACCGGAATGCACTATAATCCCACGAACGCTGAGCATCCGAATCACGCCGGCGACATGCCTCCGCTCTTTGGCAATCAGGGATATGCATTCAGTGTTTTCTATGATAAAAGATTTACGATTCAGGAAATCATAGGCAGAGCGGTAATCATACATGAAAAAGCCGATGATTTCACAACACAGCCTTCAGGAAATGCCGGAGCCAAAATAGGATGCGGGGAAATCAAGTGGGTTGTCTGACCCTCACCCTTTTTCTCATCCTGCAATGGATAAACCTTTTACTCTACAATCAGAATCCCCGGCTCCACTTTCTTCACCTTCCCTGCCGCCAGATAAGCAAATACAAGAAATAGTGCGCATACCACAAATCCGGGAACAAGCATGTACAGCAGGCTGGGATGTGAGGTAAAGTGGCTGATTCCGCAGACTCTCAATATCCTGTCCGCAAGAGGATCTGTCAGGTATATGCTGAGTATAATGCCTGCCGCCGAGCCCGAGAAGGCCACTATACCGAAACGCAGCGCAAAGGCCAGTCTCAACCTCCCTGAAAGAAAGCCAAGGGATTTATAGATGCCTAGGTCATGTTGTTCTTTATACAGGATCTTGCTTCCCGTCATGGAGACCGTTACCAGTATAAAAACAACCGTGATCACGAGCATCACAGCCATCAGCGCTGACGCAGTCAGGACAATGGCATCCGTACCGGACCAGGTGTTCCCTTCCACTGTGATCCGTTCCCCATATGTCTGCTGCAACGTCTCTATGATTTCTTCCACGGCAGAAGAATCCTGGAGCCGATATAGAATATAATATTCCTTCCCTCTTCCTTCTTCATCCTGAAAGCTTTCAAATCCTTCCTTCGTCACGCCGAAATTGGCGCCGATATCATTTGCACACTGATAAATGCCGCTTACGATAAACTCCTGCTCTCTGCCGTCTACACTAAGGCTTACACTGTCTCCGATGCCCACATTCAACTCATTCGCCACCAGATCCGTCATAACCAGTTCATTCCGGTACAGGCAGGTCCTCCCTTCCAATATATTGTAGTATTCCGGTTCGGAGATAACATTCATCAAATATTCCGTCTGGTTCAGAAATCCTCTTTCCATTTTAAACTGATAGGAATCCATAATATGTGCACGGG
>CAYXKS010000229.1:3522-5884 GCA_964465725.1 uncultured Bacteroides sp.
TCCTCATACCGAACGCTAATATCATAGGCCGAAGCGGAGAAAGAATTCATAAGCCCCTTACCATCCGGCCCGAGCCATGCGTCAAGTCTGACCGTCAGAGAGAGGAAGAATACCAGAAGAGCCGTGACAAGACAAGCGCTTAAATATTGCTTTTTCCCCGAAACAAGCTGTCTGCAGGCAAGCCAGAAGCTCAAACCTCTCTTTCGGACCGGTGCGGTAAGCCTGCTCTTAAAATAAACATCCTCTGCTCCACCGCGAATCGCCCTGATCGGCGTTATTCTGCCTATTCTCGCTGTCTTTACAAAGACAAATCCCATGATGGCCAACATAATAATACTAAGCGATACCAGACTGGCTCCCAGGGGAATATCTGCCGGTATCATAAGTCCGACTACCGGTACCGTCAGCCTGTCAATTCCTTTTACCACCAGCATGGAAACCGGTATCCCGGGCACCATTCCACTTAAGAATACCATAAGGTACTGTAATAACTGCACGACCCTTAAATCAGTCCGGGTATAACCCAGCGCTTTCAAAATGCCCATATCCACATAGTTCTGCTCGATACTGCTGCTGATACTGTGCCCGACCACAATCACTGCCACCACCATAAGCACCAGCACGAACACAACCAAAAAGCCTGAGAAAATATTCTGCAAAATCAACATAAATCCGGTGATCGTAGATTTCGAATAGGAAAATCCAGGAATCTGCAAAAGACTCGTCTTCTCTCCCAGAACCTTCTGTAAATCATTCAGCGTCAGATTACTGTCAGGATTTTTCACAATATGGACAGCGCTTGCAATCTTCGCCGAAGTGCTTTCACCTGCCTTGTGAATCATATTTTCCAGCCGATTCATATCATCTTTTGCAATAAGCGCCTGTTTCATTCCCATCAGGGCGCTTCCCGCAACCGGGTCCTCGAAATATCCCTTTATTGTATAGCGCAGCATCTCTCCGTCTTCCGTGATGCGCACGCCGACCATATCGCCAATCTTAGTATCATAGAGAGAAGAAAATGCCGGCGAAACATATATTTCCCCCTCCGAAGGTTCCTCAGGATTTTCACAGATTCCGGTCAGATTCTCATTATAGATATGATAGCCGCCCTCCTTCGTCCATGTCTGCACATGCAAAGACCCGGATACCGGCGTTATTTCACTGCCTCCACTGTAAATCTCATACTCCCCGAATATGAGGATATCCTGCGCCTTCACACTCTCGACCTCATCCAAATCCGCAATCTCATCAAGCAGCCCGTCCCTGTCTTCTGTCTCATTTATCCAATACGTGATATCTCCATATCCGATTCTGTCTATCTGCTCGTTTTCATATGCATTGGCATTCATCCATATGGATAAGACTGACAGTAACGATATCGCGATAATAAATGCGAGTGTCAGAATCCCGATAAAGCTTCCTTTCTGGCTCTTGATGTTCGCTCTTACCAATGTAAAATATTTCATCCTAATTCTCCTGTCCTTCCACTATTTTTTCACAGTTAACCATACGAAGATGGATTTGCCATTTACCGTTTTGTCATTTACCATTTCTTTACCATGCCATAGAAGAAAGCCATGCGTCCACCTGCTGTTCCCGGTTCTTTGCATCCTCATCATGATACGGCGGCATGGACATTTCCCCTATGATCTTGCCATCCTCAAGATACAGCAATCTTGTCGCCCGTATTGCCGCCTTAAGGTCATGCGTTACCATCAGAATATTCTGCCCACCCTCGTTCAGTTTCGTCAGAAGATTTAAAATTTCCTGTGTATTTCGTTTATTCAACGCTCCCGTCGGCTCATCCGCAAAGATCATCCCCGGCTCATTCATCATCGCCCTCGCAATCGCCGCGCGCTGCGCCTCCCCGCCTGAAACCTGTGAAGGCAGCCGTCCTGCCGCATCTTTCACATTCATCTGAGTAAGCAGTTCTTCTGCCCTTTCGCGAACTTTTCTCTCGCTTCTGCGTTTGTCAAGATATCCTGCCACAGCCGCATTCTCAAAGAGAGTCAGATTACTGACCAGATGTGCCTGCTGGAAGACAAACCCGAATTCCTTAGCGCGCAAAGACGCCATTTCCTTTTCTTTCAGACGGCTGATCGCCTTGCCGCGGTACTCCACTCCGCCGCCCGTAAGGCTGTCCATGCCGCTTAAGGCGTAGAGCAGCGTAGATTTTCCCGCGCCGGAAGAACCCATAACCACCGTGAAATCACCCTCATAAATTTCCAGATTGACCATATTCAGCACATGATTCTGCCCGCCATTATTGGCAAAACTCTTGCATAGATTCGTTGCCTTCATGATAACTGTCTTCATAGTTTTTGTTCCTTTCTGGTGTTTTTATGGGAATATCTTAGCAGAA
>CAYXKS010000230.1:0-5863 GCA_964465725.1 uncultured Bacteroides sp.
TATCGCTCTTGTCAGCGTTCATACCGTTTTGTCAGCATTCATCACATCTTCATCACCAAATCAGCTTTTTGCTCCTCCCGGCTGTCTGTCCATATCCTCCACTACAATATCATAATTTTCTCTCCTTTGCTTTTTATGATTGGTCTTATTATCCAATTTTAGCCAAACCGATGTAGAATAGCAAGTAACAATAAAAAAGTAAACAGCACAGGCCCTGGCAGCCTGAATTCTCTCTGCCAGGGCCTGTCAGCCACTTTCAACATTTTCATTCTATTTCAGGGAGCATCCCTGCACATGCTCTTCCACATCACCTCTCCCAAAGCCGCACTTCCACAGTCCGCAGCTCTTCCGGCAGGTCTCTTTCTTCCGTCACATCCAGCATCGGTTCCCCGTCAATGTCGAAGTGGGTTCTGCGTGCAGCCGAAGAGCGGGGTCCGTCCACACCCGCCCGCATGTGATAGAAGTTCCATACCAGCCCGTTTTCGTCGGTCAGGTAGGAGTTATGGCCGGTACCGTATTCTCCCTCTACAGATGCGGAGGACAGCAGCGGATAATTATTCTTACGCCAATTAGCCGGGTCCAGAATATCACTGCCCATGACAGGCTTTAGCAGGCCCACCGTATAAGTGGCATCGACGGCCGCGGCCGCATAGGTGATCATCAGCTGGCCATCCCTTTCCAGCGCATAAGGGCCTTCCACCACATAAGTATGGTTATTCTCCCAGCCATACTCCGGCCTAGCAATGCAGACAGGATCGGTCGCAAGCCGCCACGGCTCCTTCTCGTCGATCTGCGCCAGATACAGCCAAGCACCCTGATCTACTGGCAGGAACTGCCGCTGGGACCACATCGCATAGGTGCGGCCCTCATAGAAAAAGGTAGTCATGTCCAGAGAGATCACTTTCCCCTCCTCACACAAGGGAGTCCCGTCTTTTTTTATGACCATGACAGGCGCGGACCAATCCTCCTTACGGATCGGATCACCGCCTTCCCGCAATTTCCGCACACGGGATTCTTCGTGATAAAACTCCCCGGAGGTTGCCGCATGGAACACATACAGCTTTCCGTCCACCTCATGAAATTCCGGTGCCCACAGAAGCCCTCCGATCCCCGGATAAGTCTCCGAATCCAGGAAGAGCACTTCCTTCGCCGTTACGATTCCTTCCAGCGTATCGGCACAGCGCATGTAAAGCGTATGATTGTCGTCGGCGTCATTGGTAGCGATAAAATAATATTTTCCTTCCCGGTACATACAGACCGGATCGGCCCGATACTCTGCAAAAGGCGCCGGAAAATGCTCCTGATGCACTCTGCCGCGAATCATATGAGTTCTTTCATCTGCAGCCTCCTCCCAGTCGATCCTGCGCATGACTGTGGTTCCGTCGCTATAGGACGCGACTGCCTTCACCTCCCGCAGTTCCTCCAGGGAATGGAATGGTCCTTCCTTGGATAAGGTCATACCGACACAGACCGGCACCAGCAGTTTCTTTGACAGATAGTCCCCGTCCTCCTGCGGAATGATGATCGTATTGCCGGGCACTGCCCCCTCGATCAGCTCCAATTTCTGCGCCGTATAAGTCTGTGCCAGGATCCCCGGCTCTTCCGTTTCCCTGACAGAGTCGGGTGCTAACTGCATAGCCGTCTTCGTCTCCTGCTGCCCACCGTCCCGTGTGCCATCCTGTACCGGGTCGTGAACGTCTTTCTCCGCAGACTCATGCAAAATGCCCAGCCCTTCCTTCCACTGGCCCGTCTCATCCTGCCAGCAGATTCTGTAAGCTTGTCTCTCCGCATCACGGGCACAACGTATCTCGGCGATTTCCCCGGATTCCTGCAGACGGCACAATCCTTTTTCTTCATAATGAACCAGATCGCGGCTGGTAAAAAAGAGCACGCAGCCCTGGCTGTCCGCATCCGGCTGTCCCTCTCCTCCGGTACGGATAGCCAGAATCCCATAGCCGCCCTCATGCAGTTCAAAAATCCACGGCTTCTTCAGACATCTGGCATCCAGAGTGCCGTCCTGTGGGTTCTGCAGCGCCCTGGCATACAGAATCCCTTCGTTGTGGTGAAAAGGATGGAATTTCCCGTCCTTTCCCCGATAGGCAAGGTGCATACTGTATGCCATCCTGCAGCCGTAGATCATATCCTCTTTGGGTTTTCTTGTATAACTTAACAGTTCCATACGCTCTCTCCTGTCTCTGTAATTATAGTAAACGACATAACAAATTTCTGTTTCCGTCTCTTGTCGAAGCCATATACGAAAGCTTCTATAAGGCCGAAAACGAAATTTTTAATGTCGTTAACTACATATCTTTGAATCATATGATCCCGTCCACCATGATCGAAATCAATTCCCTGATCGCCGGTTCCAGGATAGCATGATAGTCGGATTCTTTATTGTACCAGGAATCACTCCATCTGACATAAAGACGGAGATTTTTAACGATAGAGCGGTATCCACTTTCCTCACAATAACTCATGATACCTTCTACGATCTCCGGTGTCGTAAACTACGCTATGTCTTTTGCCACGATTCCGATCATCCTTGTCTTTTGATTGCGCAGACCCTGAGCAATATAGTTTGGGCTGTAGCCCATCCGGTTAAAGGCTTCCAGCACTCTTTCTTTTGTCTCTTCGTTCACCTTTGGTTTTCCATTCAGAATGTTCGACACAGTCGTCGCGGAAACATTACATTCTCTGGCAATCTCCTTCAACGTAACCATTCTTATATTTCTCCGGGATCGTTCCATATTTTTATCTCTGCCGCCCCGGCACAAATACTTTTCCCTATCTTATCATAAAATGTACGGAAACACAAACAGCTTTAAATAATTCACCGGAACATTACTCCATCATTGTTAAAGGCAGCCGCATCCACTACCACATCAAGCGTCTTATCGTAAATCAAAAGTGTAACATCGTTATAATTACCATTTCTCTGCGTATTATTAACCATTACTTTCATGCTGCCATTGGACCGGCTGACCGCAATATCCGACAAATCCGTCTCCATATACCATAATAACCCTGATTGATAATATCTCTTATTATTTTGGTATTATACGTCTTTGGGAATTATAATGCAATGATATTTTTCAGGGCCTGTCCTTCAAGAATCCTACAGCACATTGACCAAACCAGTCTTTAATATTGGACGGATTGATCCGAATGGCTATTACCACAGCATTGCCCTAAAAAACCAAAGGCCCCGGCAAACGTTTTCTGTCTGCCGGGGACTATCATACGTATCTATTCAAAATCCTTTACTTCTACGCATTCTTCTAAAGTAAACCTCTGATCTTACATACACATCTTTCTGTAATTCTCCGGTTTCTGGTACTCCTTGCTCACACCGTCGTCCTCATACAGCTCATACTCTGCCCCCGGATATCCCAGCATCATCATATGCTCCGTATCCAGCGCTTCCACATACTCGGCCTCCTTTGCAACCGGAATACATTTTCCACTGCGGATAAAAAGCGGAACCTCGTTCAACGCAACTTCCACATAGTGATGTCCCTTAGGCAGGATCTCCTCAAAGATCGAACCATCCGGCAGGAATTTGACAAACTTCATCTCTTCCGGCAGATAAACATAGCGTCCTTTCGCATTCTGTGTATACACCGGTGCGATCATGATCTCATTTCCCAGCATCATCTGGTCTTCCACCTGCAATGCCATCCTGTCTTCTGGATAGACAAATGCCAGCGGTTTAAAATACATGTCATCAGTCAGAGCCGCTTTCATATACTCGCTGTACAGATAAGGAATCAGACGATAGCGCACGCCGATCACATGCCGGAAGTCCTCGATATTCTCGAACTGGTAGCATTCCTGCTCCCTTGTTCCCTGAGCTGCATGGTCACGCATCAGCGGTGTAAACACACCCAGCGCCAGCCAGCGCAGAAGCAGATCTCTTGTGGTATCGGCTCCGAAGCCGCCCAGGTCTGCACCGGTGTACAGGAAACCACACATGTTGAGTGAGGGCAGCATTTTCAGGTTCAACAGGATATGCGACCACCAGGACTTATTATCTCCTGTCCAGACGCCGCCATAGCGGTGCATCCCGATATAGGAAGAACGTGAAAACATCAGGAATCTTTTGTCAGGATCGATCCGCTCAAACGCCTCTCCGGCCGCTCTTGTCATATAATATCCGAACAGGTTATGTACCTTGTCATGGCGTACCCGTCCCGCTTTCGTCATATGATAAAACCGTTTGTAGTCCTCCCTGCTGTTGGCTAATCCACCAATTTTATGCATCAACGGCCAGATGGATGCACCTGTATCAGGCTTGGCGCCGCTCTGTTCTGCAGCTGCCTCATCTCCGTCTGTCTGGTCATCCCCGCCTCTGCGGTCCGAAGCCATCTCTCCCGCCGTGATTCCACTGACGCCATCTTCGTTTTCCACAAAATGCTTCAGGACTTCTTTCAGTTCCTCCATACCTTCTTTAGAGTAAAAAATAGCCGGCTCGTTCATGTCGTTCCAAAAGCCCTCGATCCCCTGATCGGTCAGCAAACGGTACTTATCTCCAAACCACGTTCTTGCCTCCTCATTCAGAACATCCGGGAAATGTGTGTATCCCGGCCATACCGCCGCCACGAAATCACTTCCGTCCTCCCGCTGGCAGAAATAGCGGTTCCTGACACCTTCTTCGTACACGTCATAGCCATCTTCCACCTTCACACCTGCATCGATGATCGGAATCAGCCGTATGTTCTGATCCTTCATTTCCTGCACAAACTCCGGAAAATCCGTGAAATTCTTCTCATTCAGCGTAAAGTCCTTGAAGCTCTGCATATAATCGATATCCATATAGACCATATCCAGCGGCACCTTATTCTCCCGATGCCCTGACACTACTTTACGAAAATCTTCTTTTGTCTTATATCCCCAACGGCTCTGTCCGAATCCAAAGGCATATTTAGGCGGAATATAACTTCTTCCGATCATTTTACGGAACTGTTTTACAATATCATAAGGAGAGTCTCCGTCTATTACGAACAGGTTCAGATCCGCCTCCTCACAAGTTACTTTCAGAGTATCTGATCTTGTATATCCGATGTCAAAAGAAATCTCGGACGGATAATCAAAGAACAATCCGAAAGTCTTCTTTCCTGCCACCACGATGAAATTGTGTGCCCCGTACAGAGAACGCTTATCCTCCGTATGATTCGGATCATCCGTACAGTTACTGGTATAGCAATATCCTCTCTTATTTAATCCTCTGTTCGACTCTCCCAGGCCATACACAATATCATCCTGCTCCATCTGGTAGGTAAAGCAGAAGCCCTGCTCCGTCTCAATACTGCCATAGGCCGGCACTCCTTCTGCCACAGGCACTTCCACTACAATCGCTTCTGTTGGAAATGGTTTCCCGTATACATACTTTTTTGTCATATCTTCTCCTCCTGTCTTATAGTAAACGAAATTTTCAATATCGTTTACTATAGTTATTCTTACAATACATACGAATACTTTTATCTGATAATGACATTATATCCTCTCTCTTTCGGAAAAACTTCCAATATTTTAATCAAAAACAACAGTATTTTGACAAATTAAATTCCCGTGGGCAAATAAATCAAAAGCAGGCCAACCTGACTTTTATTTATCATCCACGGGAATAAATCAAAATACACCATAACTCGCAAAAACCACATAAACGGCGATCCTAGTATGACTCAACTTAATTAACCCTATGTTTCACTTGTCTAAATTTCCATCTGCTGCGCCTACTTCAATCGACGATGCTACCGGCATCGCCTCATTCAGCCGCCTTGCATATGAAAATTTATCCTGCGTGAAACATTAGGGTAATTAAGTTGAGTCATACTAGCAAATACGAACCACAGCTTTCACAATA
>CAYXKS010000231.1:0-5841 GCA_964465725.1 uncultured Bacteroides sp.
AATCTAAGAGACATGATGAGCTTGGAAATGATAGATAAATATTACAGATTTTAGAGGGGAAATAAGTTAAAAGGAAGGAGTCAAGATGGACAAGAGAACAAGAGTGTTAAATGCAATGAATAAGAAAGAGGTGGATCACGTTCCTGTGGGATTTTGGTTCCATTTCGCTGGGGAGGAGGCGTCGGGTGATAAATGCGTGAAGGCGCACCTGAAATATTATCGGGAAACAGATCTGGATTTTGTAAAGATCATGTGCGACAGTTATTTCCCGTATCCTCTGCCGGTGATTGAGAAGGCGGACGACTGGAGGGAATTAAAGCCTCTGGATGCAGATCATCCGTTTATCAGGGAACAGGTGGAGAGGGCTAAGGCGATCGTGGATGAGATCGGCTCGGAGCGCTGCGTCTTCTATAACGTGTTTGCGCCTTTTTCATCGCTGCGGTTTGGTGCAGAGGCTGTCGGGCTGTCCGACGATCAGGTGATGGCTCACATCAGGGAAGACAGGAATGCTGTGATGAGCGCACTGGATGTGATCGCACAGAGCAATGCACTGCTGGCGGAACTACTCATCACCGAGGCGGGATGCGACGGTGTTTACTACTGTGTACAGGGCGGCGAGTATGACCGTTTTCTTCCGGAAGAGTACCGGACAGTGATCACGCCCAGCGATCTGTATGTGCTGGAACATGCAAACCGCTTTTCGGATAACAATATCTTACATATGTGCGGTTGGGCCGGCAACCGCAATCAGCTGTCAATCTGGCAGGACTATCCGGCTAAAGTCGTTAACTGGGCAGTCTTTGTGGAGGGACTTAGTCTGGAAGATGGGCGTTATTTCGTGAATGGACGGACGACTCTGGGAGGCTTTGAGACACACTGGGATGAGAATACGCAGCAGGGAGTCATCTATACCGGCAGTAAGGACGAAGTGCAGGCATATACGAGAAACCTGATCCTGAATCACGGCAAATGCGGGCTGATGCTGGGCGGAGACTGTACCATTGACGCGAAGCTGGACTGGGAGCGGATCCGCTGGGTTGTGGAAGCGGCAAGAAGTATCTGAATGCCATCCTTTTACATATAAACGTTGCGAAAGGAGTAAAGCGGCAAATATGGATGAACAGGCAGCAGGATTTACGCAGATAAAAAAAGAATTACTGACGGACAGGATTCACGACCAGATCCTGGAGATGATCGTGAAAAATCCCTCTGATGGAGATCAGGTACTCAACGAAAAAAGGCTGACGGAGTTGTTCGGTGTCAGCAAGGCCCCGGTCCGGGAGGCTTTGATCAGGCTTTGCAGCGAGGGAGTCCTGCGCAGCGTGCCCCGATTCGGTTATATCGTAAACCGCATGAGTGAGAAGGACAGCAGGGACGTTATCGAGGGCAGGGTTTTTCTGGAGACGAAAATGCTGGAGATGTCATTTCCCAGCCTTACACAGGAGAATCTGGATCGGTTGAAGGCGCATGTCACCAAAGCGGCAGACAAGCAGAATGTAGACGTCTGGGAAGTGTGGGAGGACAATAAGGAATTTCACATGCTTCTTGCATCCTTCTCTGAGAATAAAGTGATGGTGAAGTTCCTTGGGGAATGTATGGAAATGCAGAGAAGAATCTATGCACAGAGAGTGTGGGAAAGAAGCAACAGTATGTCTGATTCTGTAAACGAAGAAGCGCACCATGGGATTTATCAGAAACTCTGCGATAAAGACCTGGAAGGGGCGGTGGATCTTCTTCGGAACGATATTGCGGCGTTCTGATGGTGAGGAGACCGGCTGGTACGGCTAATTTCGCGTCGGTCATGAATATCGGAGGATGCGTTTGTATCTGGCAGGAGGGATCGTGCTTCGTTCCATTTAGCACATATTTGATCGGTCTTTTACCGTAATTTGATCAATACAACGGGATTGAGATTTAATAGGGGATTGTATAGGAAGGATTGAAACCGGTTTCTTACAGCGGTTTGAATGTGATTGCGCAGAAGAAAGCAACGGGTTATAAGATTCGTATTGCTCCATTGATCATATCAAAAATAAGATCAATGATAATACTAATAATCAACGATAAAGACTGCCAAAGCTTAGGGCAGATATGTATCAGGGCAATGCAGGAAGATAATATAACATATACGGATAAAGGAGGTAACACAATGGGTAAGAGAAAGATTGACTGGACAGAAGCGTCAGGGAGAGACGCCCGGATCCTGGAACATGGGCCGGATGGCTGCATGGCTTTGCTGGGGGCTGGCGGTGGCGGGATCTCGCTGCCGCAGATCATTGGAAGCAGAGAGCGCTATCTGTTCGGGGATGTGGAGGTGCTGGAGGAGCATTCAATGGCCATGATGTTCCGCTGCTTTCTGCCGGATGAGGAGACAGAGAGGATCTATATGCGGTTTGGGATCCTGCCCCGGTTTAAGATAAGGATCTGTCTGGATCTGGAACTTCTGGATAACCGGACGATCTTCACCAACCGGACGCCGGGAACCTTGAAGCTGGTGGTGCATGGGCAGCGTACGAAGAGAGAGGATGTGGGCCGGTTTGAGCGTCATGTGGGATAAAGAAGGGGAGAGCGTTATGAGTGAAGTCAATTACGAAGAGATCAAATTAATGACGGAAGAATAAGAAAGGATCTTACGTTTCGAGCATTTCTCCAATAAAGATGTGTTGGAATCAGGGACATTTATTACAGATAAGATATACGCAGAAAATATGACTCTCGCAGTAGCGATTCGCAGAATGAATGGTACGATCATATATCAGCACCTGACAGATGGTACAAATCATATTAACCAAAACTGGATGGAGAGGAAGTTCAATACGGTCTCTTATTTTGAATGTTCTTCGCTGGGAGCCTGGGCGCTTGAGGCGCTTTCCGGGGAAACAGTAGATGTCCACGGCCTGTCGAAAGAAGATTTTATATTCGTAGGCGGCGGCTTCCCTATCCGGTTAAAAACAGGAGAGATCGTTGCAGTACTTACAGTTTCCAATCTGCCGCATATGGATGACCATAGGTTTATCGTTAGAGTTTTATCGGAATACCTGGGAAAGGAAATCTGAACTGCCGGAAATAAAAATGGGTAAAATATTACAGATTTCATTTGGCAGATGAGTTTAGGGGAGCGGATAAACACCCAGTATAAAATGTATGAGGGTGGTTCCAAGATTAAGGCTCTGGCAGAATCAAAAACTGCCGGAGCTTTTTCTGTACAGCAAGCGCATCCATGCAGCCTGTTGATATTGTAAATGGACTAAGATGTGATATGGTAGTATTGCTGCAGGTAAAAGAAAACAGAGAATAAAATCCAGACAGGAACGTAATGTGCTGGCATTAGTGATTGAGAATAGGAAGCATGAAGTTTGTATGGCTATACGGTGAGAGTCAGAATCGACTGGCGGGTTGAAGATTTTGAATGACAGGTAGATATTTCAGGAACTGTTGGAACGGAGACTGATTGATAAAACTATTATTGGGTGTTATGGAGTTGAGGGAATGTTATTTAGCTTGGGGTTTGCGAGAATAAATCTGTCGCTTGATATATTCTTCAAAATCGGATACAATAATATATTATATTAAATCGGACGTAATAGTAGAGAGATGGATATAGTAAATTTTAATATAAAATATTAAATTAGACGGGAGAATTCGCAATGTATATTCACAGACATGCAGAAGAAACGGTGAAAAAGCTATCCAGTATGTTTGGGGCTGTATTGGTTGCCGGTCCGCGGCAGGTGGGGAAGACCACAATGCTCCAAAGGATGACATCTGATATGGAATATGTGACGCTGGATGATCCTATCATGCTGGCAAGCGCGGTGGATGCCGGCACCACTTTCTTTAAAGATAACCCGCCGCCGGTATTCGTTGATGAGATTCAGAAAGCGCCAGAGTTATTTCCTCAGATCAAGATGTATATTGACCGGGAGAAAACGAAGGGACAGTTCTTTCTTTGCGGTTCCCAGCAGTTCCAGATGATGAAGAATGTAAGCGAATCCCTGGCGGGCCGTCTGGGGATGGTTGTTCTGCTGGGACTTTCCCTGCGGGAGAAGTATGGAGTACCCTTTTCAAAACCGTTCCTTCCCTTGGACGAATATTTTGCGGTTCGGAAGAAGGAATGGAAGGATATCTCTTATCAGGATGTGTGGGAAAATATTTATCGTGGCGGTATGCCGGAACTTTACTCAAATCTGGATTTTGACTGGCGGATGTTTTATGGTGCATATGTCAGAACCTATATTGAGAGGGATGTGCGTGAACTGACACAGATAGGCGATGTGGTGAAGTTTACACGTTTCATGGCGGTGCTGGCAGCAAGGACAGGACAACTGCTTAATTTGAATTCAGTGGCAAATGAAGTGCGGATCAGCCAGCCGACAGCGGATCGCTGGCTTTCCATTCTTGTTGCCTCCAATATCGTGTACTTGCTTAAGCCATTTTCGAATAACCTCACGAAGCGTGCCATAAAGACGCCAAAGCTATATTTTCTTGATACAGGGCTGGCCGCATATCTGACGAAGTGGAATACGGCAGAGGTATTAAAGAATGGAGCCATGTCGGGCGCTTTTTTTGAAAGTTTTGTTATTTCAGAAGTAGTAAAGAGCTATTATAACCAGGGTATATTGGATCCGTCACTGTACTTCTACAGAGATAAGGATCAAAGGGAAATAGACCTGATCATTGAAGAAGGGACAGTTTTGCACCCGCTTGAGATAAAGAAACATGCGGATCCCAAAGCTGATGATCTGGCAAGTTTTACGGTTTTGGATAAGATTCCGGGAATTCAGAGAGGCCCGGGAGGTGTTATCTGCATGTATGACCGGCTGATAACCCTAAAGGGAGAGGATCGGGTAATTCCTGTCAGCTATCTATAGTGTTTCCTGAAGTTACTTCATGATCTGGTTGCCATAGTCCTGGGGTGAGACGCCGGTTACTTTCTTAAAGACGCGGCTGAAGTAAAAGGCGCTCTCAAATCCCAAAAGATCGGAGAACTCGTAGATCTTCAGGTCGCTGTCCTGCTAGCTTGTGCTCTTAACACCTGAAATGCCTGCATTGTGCCTTCTCTGGTGATATCTGTTTCCGGTGCGGAAATTTCAAACGGAATCTTACGCTGTCTCACAACAGCTCTTGCAAATACATTGATTGCAGTAGAAGCGTTCATGCCAAAATTCTGACATAATCCATCAAACTGTTTTTTTAACACTTCATCCATACGGACGCTGAAAGTCGCCTGTGCCATCGCCGCGGCGTATCGCCCGGTCAAGAGCCATCACATCATTCATCTGGATAAGTTGTTACTATTCACAGCTTACGCTGCTCATAGTAACGGCATTTGCGCATTCCAAGTCGCCTTCGGCGAGGCGCAAATGCTCAAAAAATTTACTTCTTTGGGTCGTAAATGCGCAGTTAATGCGCATTTCGACTGTGAACAGTAACGATAAGTTCCACTCTCCGTCAGCCGGTCAGGGTCGATCTTCTGCTCCCCATGATAAAGATTCTTTTCTTTCACTCGCGCCTGCTCCTCCAATGTTAAGGATTTTCTTTCTTTCAGGGCGGCGGTGGGAATCTTCGTCTTCTGGCTGGTTCTGTTGGCAGGCTCCGGTGGAATCGCGTATATACATGGATTGATTTTTGAATATATCATCTTCCTGAAGTATGGGTGTGAGGAAAAATGAGAGGACGCCTGTATAACAGTGAGGCTGAAGGCTGAACCGTTACATGCCTGCAGCAAAATTTGGAAAATAACTATAAATAATGTGACCGGTATGCTACAATAAGAACCGTGCAGTATGAATTTATGACAGAAAGACGAAAGGAGGGCACATGTTGGATTTTTTGACAGAG
>CAYXKS010000232.1:0-5823 GCA_964465725.1 uncultured Bacteroides sp.
CTGGACGTGGCGGATCAGATGATCACGGATCTGACCCGTTTCTACCGGCTGACCCTGCACAAATCGGAGGAACTGATCCGGCTGCAGGATGAACTCGAAATTGCCACCCTTTACCTGAATATGGAAAAGCTGTGCCACAACAATAATCTGGACTGGCAGATCAGCCTGGAGGACGGCATTGAGAACTTTCTGATCTGCCGCTTCACACTACAGCCGCTGCTGGAGAACTGTATCCAGCACGGCATCTGCGCCTACACGCCGAACATCCTGATCTGTATCACGGCAGCCTACGGGGACGACACCGTCATCCTTAAGATTCAGGATAACGGCGCCGGGATGTCCGGCGAAAAGCTGCAGGAACTGCGGCACAGCCTCCATAACCAGAACGTGAATTACGAGAAGCATTTCGGAATCTGTAACGTAAACGCCCGTATTTCCAGCGAACACTATGGCAGCGGCCGCCTGGAAATCGAGAGTAGCCCTCTGCAGGGTACCTGCGTTACCATAGAATTCTCACAAATGGAAGGAGCGGAAACATTATGAAAAAAATCATGCTGGTAGACGATAATGCGCTCTCTGTCGAGGGTATCAACAAAAACATTGACTGGGCGTCCCTCGGCGCCCAGGTTGTCCACATCAGATACAGCGGCCTTTCCGCCCTTGAGGCGCTGAAGGAGGACGCTGCCGACATCATCATCTCCGATATCGAGATGCCCGACTTAGACGGGATCGCCATGAGCAGGCAGGCCATCGCCCAAAATCCCTTTGTCAAGATCATCCTGATCTCCGCCTACGATAAATTTGAATATGCGAAAAACGCCATCCGGATCGGCGTCTACGACTATATTGAGAAGCCGATCGACTACGCCTATCTGGCCGGGAAAGTCAAAGGCGCCTGCGCACTGATCGACCAGGAACGGAAGAATATGAAACTGCTCGAGTTAAGCCGCCCGGCCATGGTCGAAAAGTTCTTTCTCGATCTCCTTAACTACGCCGGCAGGGAAGCCGCCTATCACCTGACCTCACATATGGAATACCTGAATCTGGAACTGCGGTACCGCTTCTATAACGTGACCATTTTTAACGTGGAAAATGCGTCCGAACTGAAAAAAGAACTGGGCGTAGCCCAATATGAAATGCTGCTGTACCAAGTGCATGACACAATATGCGCCGACTGCAGAATATTCGACAGTTCCTATCTCATCAAGGGCTTCGACTGTCTGGAACTGATCCTGGGGCAGAACAGTTCCAACGCGGACCACTTCCTGCAGACAGTCCACACGATCGCCGCGGACATCATTACCCGGACTCAGGATAGCGGAATCGCCCTCAATATCGGGATCGGCAACATAGTCTCCGATCTGTGGAATGTGCATTTCTCCTATGAAAGCGCGAAACACGCCCTCGAATACCGCTTTTTCTTTCCGCAGAAAAATATCTTCGACACCAGGGAAGCCTTCGGCAAGGATCTCTCCCTGGAGCCCTTTTCCGACACGCGGGAGGAGGAGCTGATCCGCCTGATCTGCCAGAAAGATTACCATGCCATGGAACAATGGATCAAGGATTTCTCCGCGGACCTTCTTCACAAATATCAGAAGAAAGATTTCGTCTTCGTCCGCACCTACAACCTGCTGGGGAGACTGTTGAAATTCCTGTATGAGCTGGATATCGAGACCAAAGACCTGGAAGAAAAGATTGCCAGCACGTACTCGCAGCTTTACTCCTTCAACACCAGCGAAGAATTCTTTTCCTGGCTCTCGGAGATCTGCTCCCTCGCCTGCCGCAAACTGGACAGTTCCCTGCAGACCTACCACGACCAGCTGTGCGAACAGGTACTCGGCTACATACGGGACAACTATCAGAACAACGAATTGTGCCTGCATGAGATTGCCCGTTTTGCCAATGTCAGCCCAGCCTATTTAAGCGCCCTTTATAAGAAGACAAAGGAAGTCAGCATCAGCGATACGATTACCGCCACCCGCATCGAGGCCGCCTGCCAGTACCTGAAGAATTCCGCCCTTTCCCTGCGGGAGATCAGTGAAAAGTGCGGCTATGCCAATCAGTATTATTTCTCTACCAGTTTTAAGAAAAGTAAGGGGATTTCGCCATCGGCATACCGGGAAAGTACGGAATAACTGCATCTCTTCGCCGGGATAGAGATTTTTCGGCTGCCTTATTAAAAGGCAGCCTCGATTCCCTCAAAATTAATCTTCTTTTCCTCCCCGTTTTTCAGGCGCACTGTCACCGTGCCGTATGCGCCGGTCCGGTAAGTGTCCTCATAGACGATCTCCTTTACCGGGAACAATTCGTCTTCTGAGAAAACACAATCCACCGTATCCTTTTCAGGAAATTCTGCCGTGATGACCTGAGAGATTAATAAATACGGCTCTGCGCCGCCGTACTGCTTGCGGCTCTGCATGGATGCGCCGATCACAAGGGAATGTTCCGAATCCGGGTTCGTCCCACTGCTGTGTATCACATCCATCTCCTCCCAGCCCCGGTAACAGGTCATGGCCATCTGCCGCTGCACGCCTCTGTGGTCGTGTCCGATCAGAATGACCGCCTGCGCCCGGCTGCCGTCAGGCAGTCTTTCCTCTTTGTGCAGGATCTTCGTCCTGCTTCCGTCCTCGCCGGGATTGTCCGGGAAGCCATAAGAACCAAGGGTTATGGTAACGGGTCTTCTGATCAGCCGCAATTTATCCACGCGCAGAATACCTCGCGCCACCGGAAAATCCGCCAGGTTGATCGCCTGGAACCAGTGCTGTTCCGTCTCCAGATTCCCGTCAAAGAACTGCCTGCGGTAAAGGACGCCGTCCCTCTGTCCGCACCAGAAAGTCATGTTGCCTCTTGCCGGCTCCTCCGAATTACCTTCAAACAGCAGATACTGCTGCGATTCACAGACGATTGCCCGCGAGTTCTTCTGCGATGCCCCCGTCTTGTCAGCCATTATCTGTGTTCTCCGCCCATTCTCCTGTACTGACGCCTCCTGCTCTTCCTGCGCTGATGCTTCCCAATCCTTCTGCACTGCCGCTTCCTGTTCTTCCCCTACTGCCGTTTCACGCTCTCCCTGCGCCATTGGCGTAGACTCCCAGGGATATTTTGTATTATAATTCAGCTTGCCGTAATTCCACAGGCCGTGGATATCCTGTGCCGTCTTGAAGACCTTGCCGCTTCTGAGGATGGTTTCCCCGTTGGCGCCGTGATTCGTAAAGCAGAGAGCCGGACCCGGCAGCACTGTTTCTTTCACTTCGTTCTCTCCCAGCCTGTCCCAGGTTCCGTTATTCTCCACCGCCGTCCAGAAGGGATGCTCCGCCGGCAGTTCCAGACAGAGGAACGCTTTTCCCAGCCACAGCGGGGATTCCGCGCAGGAGTAGCCCTGCACAAGAGGCGTAAACTGTCCGTAGAACCCCAGCGTCGGCACACCCCGATACAGGAAATCGTCCCGTGTCAGAAACTGCAACAGGGAACCGGAAGCCACGCGCCTTGCGTTGCCGGGATCCGCCTTGAAATTTTTCAGGAAGAAGTTACCGCACAGAGGGCTGGTCGCCGCAAATCGGTAAATGCAGCTTCTCCCCCACATATTCGTAAACCCGTCGCGGTCGAAGAAATCCGGATAGGTCTGCATCAGCCGGTTGGAATTCTCCTCAAAACGGCTGGCCAGGTAAGGCTCGTTCTCATACCCATACCATTCGTTCCAGATCGGGGCATAGAGATTAAATGCCCAGCAGGAATAATAATCAAAACTCTGGCCGTCCCGATACCATCCGTCTCCGACCGTGTAATGTAAAACTGCCTGTGCATGATCCACCATGATCTCACGATCGATCTCATAGCCCTCCTGATGCAGGAACGCCAGATCCAGCATATTGAAAAACCGCCAGTTCTGAGGCACCGTATTGGCATGCCCGAAGCTGGAGATCAGGGCTGCCACCGTGTCCTTCTCCTCTTTGGAATAATCCGCCCAGATCTGTTCCCTGCAGGCATGCAGACCGATCACCAGCGCACAGCTTTCCACCGTCTGCTGGTAACACCGGAAAGCATCTTTCTCATCACTGCTCTCCTGCATGTCCTCATAACTTCCCACATACAAGTCATCTTCTTTCGTGCAGACCCTCAAAATCTGTTTCCTGTAATAATCGCGCAGCCGGATGCCGCACACTTCGATATCCGGTTCATTCCTGATCATGACCGACGCAATGAAAAAAGAACGCGTCAGTCCTTCAAATATCTCGGCCTTACGCTCAACCGCCTGCCGCTCCTCAGGCGCATCCAGATGCGGATAGGTTACCTTCGTCTCCTTCCGCGGCATGACCACCGGATCGTCCATGCCCGGAATATTGCCGAACACGCCTTCCAGCAGATAACGCCCGGCCGCCAGCCAATGTTCCCTTGTCATCCCCGTATAGGGACTTAGGCTGTAATCCGGATTTTTTACTTGAAATACCATATTTTTTCTCCTTTACAATTGAAACCGGTTTCATTCATGGCTATTTTTTCATCACCATGTACCATTACTCGATCCCCTATCTGCACTCTCTGTACACTCTCTGCACTCCACGGCACAGACCATCAAAGATTCCTTACACACTTCTCTAAAAGAAATATAATCATGTGCTTTTATGGGGGAGAACAAACCCAACGTCACTGCCTCACCAGATAAAGAAATCCTTCCCCAGCAGCCGCAGCACAGCCTCCGTCAGGAAATAATCACCGTAAATGATCGGCACCTGCTGCCGTTCTCCTTCCTCATGGTAAGCCACCTTGCCCATACCCAGGATGCCGTCTTCTTCCGGATTCCAGTTACAGAAATGCTTCTCCAATGCCTGCAGTATCTTAAGCGCCGCCTGCTCATAGAGAGGTTTCTCCAGTTCCGGTACATGGGCGGCAATTTCCAGCAGACCGCACACCGCACAGGCGCCCGCCGTGGAATCATAGTAGAGCGGTTCCTTTGGCGCACGGAAATCGCACAGCGGCAGGAAATCATGAACCGCCACGTTGGCGATAAAATAATGAGCCGCCCGTTTCGCCGCGTCCAGATACTTCTGCTCCTTTGTATGCGCATAGCTGATGGCAAAGCCATAGACAGCCCACGACTGTCCTCTGGACCAGGCAGAGCCTTCTCCGTAACCCTGGCCTCCGGGCAGTTCCTCCACCTCTCCCGTCTCCGGATCAAGGATCGCAATATGGTTGCAGGAACCGTCCGCACGCATGACCTTGTCCATAGCCGTGTCTGCGTGGCGTTTTGCGATTGCCGCGAATCTGGGATCACCCGTCTGCTCCGTCGCCCAGTATAAAAGCGACAGGTTCATAAGACAATCCACGATCATCCAGCCTGCCCTGTTTTCGTTCCACGCACAGATATAGTTCCCCAGCACATTGAAGCGGCCTGCCAGCAGATTCGCCGCATGCTGTCCTCTGATACATGATTTCCGGCTGCCTGTCAACCGGAAGTTGGCCACCGCGGTATGCATCCACATGAAACCTACATCATGATGCAGATTCTCATACTCCTCCAGCGACCGGTCCAGCCTCTCCTCAATCTCCTCCGCCGTCCGGCGGTACTCCGGCCTTTCCGTGGCATGATACAGCTGCCAGAGCAGCCCGCCCCAGAACCCATTCGTCCACCAGGCTATATCCGTCGTCCCCAGATCCGTACGGTACCTGCCATTCTCAGGAATATAAGGGATCCGGCTGCCAAGACGCCTGCATTCCTGCAGGATCTTTCTGTCCAGCTTCCCATAGATCTCCTGAAGCCATTCTCTGTCATTCTCTGTCAAAAAATCCAACATGTGCCCTCCTTTCGTCTTTCTGTCATAAATTCAT
>CAYXKS010000233.1:0-5816 GCA_964465725.1 uncultured Bacteroides sp.
GGGGGGATATTTATACTTTCTAAGCAACCTTTTTACAGTAATTCTCATCTGCGCCCTAACACTTTCTCGAACATCCCAGTCAATCTTAATATTATTTTTAATGCTGATTGTCAGTTCTTTAGCAATTTGTTTTAGAACGTCGTTTTCATAGAAATCTCTGGCAGACTCATTGGAAGATATCGCATCATAAAATGCCAGTTCATCATCGGACAGCCCAAGTTTTTCTCCTCTTTTATGAAGTTCATTCATGTCTTTAGCCATATCAACCAAAGCCCTTATGATTTCTACTGTCTCTAATGAACGTTTTTCATATTGAATTACCGAGGCTTCAAGCATTTCTGAAAATTTCTTCGCTTGTACGTTACTATTCACAGCTTACGCTGCTCATAGTAACGGCATTTGCGCATTTAGGGTCGCCTTCGGCGAGGCGCAAATGCTCTCATAATCTACTGTATTGGGTCGTAAATGCGCAGTTAATGCGCATTTCGACTGTGAATAGTAACGCTTGTACTACATTCTTTTTAGCAATCGCCTTAATCTTGCCATCATGCAAACGTCATAAAAGTTCCAGTGATAAATTTTTTTGCGGCAATCCTTTTACCTCTTCAAGAAATTCATCGGATAAAATTGAAATATCCGGTTTATTTAATCCAACTGAGTCAAAAATATCAACGACTTCTTCGGAAATAACCGATTTAGAAACCAACTGCTCGATTTCATATTCTATTTGATCTTTCGTTTTCTTCTGTTTGTCCCTTGGTAATATTTTTATAATACCTGATTTGATAGCTTTAAAATAACTAATCTCTACATTGATCGCCTGAGCCTGTTCAGAGGTGGAACATAGTGCGTATGCCTTACTGATTTCCACAACCAATTTAAAAAAATCTTTTTTTTCACCTTCTGGCTTACCCAAAACAAAATCCAAACCAGAAACAATACAAGCCATTCGTTCACTTGCAGAGCCATCTATGTAAGAAGAGTAGTCCAATCCATGTAATATTCCTTGTATTTGCTCATATTTTTCAAGCATAAAGTCTGTCGCCACTTGTGGATCAATTCCTGTTGTTTTTCGGTCAGAAGGCGTATATTGGGCTAATGCGTTCCTTAAATTATCTGCAATACCAATATAGTCTACAGTCAAACCACCCGGCTTGTCTTTAAACACACGATTAACCCGCGCTATGGCTTGCATCAGATTATGTCCACTCATTGGCTTATCAATATAACTTGCTGACGTAAGATTATAATCCTTTTCCCGAATTTCTTCTAATGTTGCTATCTTCCAAAATCCTTGTTTATCTGCGTACTTAATCTCTGTACCATCCGCCTTTATCGTTTTCTTTTCATGATTACGAAAAGAATGATATGCAGAAGTGATTTCGTCAATAGTTTTTGCAGTCAGTTGTTTCTGAGTACGGCTGTCCTCATAAGGCTCTGTTTCCATATTTCTGGCATCAATAAACAGAATTTCTCCATGTCGGTCGCGGTGTCCGCTTTTCAGCTTATTGCGAGCCACAAACCATAGACAAACCGGAATCGATGTTGTTGAAAACAGGCCGCCTTGCAAAGTAACGATACAATCGATCTTGTCATCTTCGATCAGGTTTTTACGAATATTGTATTCACTGATTGTAGAAGACGAGAGCGAACCGTTCGCTAACACAAAACCTGCTATTCCGCTTGGCGCCAAGTGATAAAGCATGTGTAAAATCCACGCATAGTTGGCATTACCCGTTGGCGGAATACCATATTTACTCCATCTTGGGTCATCTGTTAAACGCTCTCCGCCCCAGTCACTTATATTAAAGGGCGGATTCGCCATAATATAATCTGCCTTTAAACTCTTGTGCTGATCATTATGGAAAGAGTCTGCATTTTGCTGTCCAAGATTTGCTTCAATTCCACGGATAGTAAGATTCATCTTGCAAAGTTTCCAGGTATTATAATTGGATTTCTGTCCATAAATAGCTAACCGGCCGTCAATCCGTCCCTCTCTATCCTCCACAAAACGTTCACTCTGCACAAACATACCACCGGAACCACAGCAAGGGGCTGTTGCCGTTACTAAAATGATACAATGTAACTTTTTCAAATCTGTACTGTGATAACGATGAACACGCACCGGGTGCAAATGCCCCCCCCTCTTAACCAAAGAGTATGCGAACCTGCGATAAATATTTTGTTGTCTCACTATAGCTACAGTCACTTGCTTTGTTCTCCATCCCAAATATCAGTCTATCTGACCGCTCTCAAAGACCACTATATATCCAGCAGAAAACTCCTCAAAATATCTATCGACCATGAAACAGGTACCTTTTAAGTCATCATATAATTGTCCTCTAACGTAAGCGTCCCTCGCCTCTGGCTTTTCAAGCAGAACCCACTTAATCTGCTTATACGAATATTTGGCAAACGCTATCCACTGAGGATAATTGATTGCTATTGGATTCTTAGAAAAATATACTTTACCTGCATTTATCGCCGTTGCACCTGAATGGGCAATAAACAGCATGGTTGCCAACTTTGGATGCTTTTCCCGGTTTATTGAAAATGGTATGCTCTCCGATATCTTGTGTCCCTCCTTAATACGCTTAATGGCATAGCCAAGCCTTACAATCACTTCTACAAGCATTACTGGGATGGATAATGAACAGAAGTGTATAAAATCATACCCCTCGTAATACATCCCCTGCACGATTTCAGCAATCGTCTGCTCTTCTTCACCAATATTGCCAAACTGAAGCAGGTTAAACAGCCCCATCAGCGGAACTGGAAGTCCCATCGATGTTGTAATGTCAGATTTTAAATGCATTATCTGCTTTGCCAAAGCGGCAAATATATCGCTTTCTCTCCTGTCAGCATAATTTTCCATCACTTGTGAAACAATCTTCCCAGTTTTATCAATGGTGGTCATGCGACCTGTTAGGATATCAAAAACTCCCACGACAAATCCAAGCAGTGGATCATGTCCAAGCGACAACAGACGGTGATAATATGCGGATAGCCCTGTAACATATTCTGTTGTGTGCCGGTTATCCTGGGCATCAAAGGGAACTTTACTGGCTTTGGAGTTTGCAATTTTCTCCATCTCCTCTGGAGGAAAAATTTTGTCAAATCTATCCCGAATATAGTTAGACAGCGGACCCGCCTCTAAACCTCCATAGCCTCTCTGCGGTATTCCAACCAACAGAATATCAACGACACCACCTACAATTCCCGCCAATGCAGAAATCGCTATGTCATATCGATCTAAATAGTGAAGCTGATTGTATTCTTTATTCAAGAGCCGTATAGCTTCATGGTTGCTCTTAAGCTCCTTTTGTGTAAATAAATCTTCCAGAGCATTATTGTTCCCACAAGAAGTCTGGGCTTCCGCAACCAGCTGATTCCAAGATGGAACCAGCATAACCTTCTTTTCCTGATCTGGCTTTTCTGCTTTTATATCCTGCGGGATATCAACTCCCAAGGCTTTTAGTTGGGACTCTGCTTTAGCTATCGAAACATCCATTTCTTTCAAGTTGGGGAATGATATTCCAGCCAGTTCCTTTTCGTGATAGGCAAGTACATTATTTATCTGCTGTTCAGTTTTGGAATATTTATACCTGCTCATCCGAACTATTCTCCCTTCTGCTGTTTAGCACGGCATCCAACACTTCCTTACAATATGTCTGACGCTCATTGTAAAGATCAGCCAGTGTTTTTAAAGCCTTAATTTCACCATCCTGCCGGAGTATAGCTTCTTGATAAAGGCGGTCTTTTTCTTCCTGTTCACTCTTCTGCGCCTCTTCATGTATAGCAAAACCTATGATGGGAAGAATCGCAGCAGAAAGACTGATTATAATCCCTGTATTTTTACCTCCGCCAAAAATACGCCCGATAGCCTCCATTGCATCCATCACTTGGTTGCCTTTTATATCGGCAAATCTATTTATTGCTTTTGTATCCAACCGCATACTCCTTCTAAGCCACACCCAGATCGGCTTTTAAGTCATCAATAGCCCGCGACAGCAGAATATTCAGGCTCTGGAGATAATCAAGCCTTTCTTTGTCTGCCTCCGCTTCGTCTTTCAGCGCTTTTATAATAGCCTGGTGTTTTGCCAGGGCTTCTTTATATAGGCGTTCTTTTTCCTGGCGAAGCTGTTTGTTTTTCAAATGTGACGCAAGTCCCACTCCTCCTGCTGCAAGGACAGCTACTGGTGCTGCAAGGACAAAAACTCCGGCAACCATGCCACCACCCACAATACTGCCTGCCGCTGCCAATCCAGATGTAATACCAGCAGCAGACAATCCGACGACAGATCCTAAACCATACAATGCTGCAAATGATCCAATTCCGCCAATACCCGCACCCAATGCTCCCATCAAAACTTCTGGAATAGCACTTTCTCTGATGGTACGAGATTTGTCACTTACCGCTACTGCTGCCTCATTCACAACATTAACCACTTGCTGAAGGGCTTCAACCGATTGGAATTTCATCTCTTTCTTATTCTTTACATATCCTCCCATGCAGATGTCCTCCTATTTTTTCTTATCAAATATTGTTTTTAGCAGCCATGCGCTCGTTGCTCCGCCAATTATTGCGGCAGGAGCAAACAGAGGACCTGCTGCTGCAAGAATGCCAATCCCACCAGCCACAGCCATCATTTCCTTTGATACATCTTTTCTGCTGGTTGAGCCGGCCAGAATAGAGGGAGTAACCATATTAGCCTTACTGAGAAGTTTCTCTTTCTCTTCCTCATTATAGTTTTCAGGATGATCTATAAACACATCCAAAATCAGTTTTAACATTTCCGTTTCCTCTGGGTACTGCTTCATTTCCACATCTAAAACGCTTCTCATAGCAATATACTGTGTTTTATTCAGTTTATTTCGTCCCGCTTCCAAATTATTGATTGTTTGCCTTGTTACACCTATACGCTCACCGAATTCCTCGGCCGTCCACCCGACCGTTCGTCTTATAAGCAGTAAATGTTCTTGCAATCTTTCAATCTCATTCACAGCATCCACCTCCGATAATTTCATTATATACATTGACAAATATTTTGTCAATAGTTTTGATATAGCTTTTAGCAAACTTCTATGAAGAGCAAAAACTTTCAGACCACCTCCCAAATATGATGCTGTATAATCTGCCTCATTCGTTCATAAACAGCTCCTAAAAGTTAAAAACACCCCGCCTAAGCGAGGTGCATCAAAAACTGCATTTCTATGCTGTTATCTCCGTGCCATCCCGAAAAGTCACTGCCATTTCCTTATTCCTGCCAACCGTCACAAAATCCACCATAACCGAAAATATAATTCTTCATTACTTATTCCTTCCTATATATAATAGTGTCCCAATAACGTACGGGATATGGCACTTTGTTTCTGGAACGGATTTTGGGACAAAATATCATAATAAATCCACCATTTACCAGAATTTTTTTACGCTGTAAAACCATTCCCATAAACGATCGTTTTCAAGACGCAAAAAGACAGGACACTTTATCACCCATAGGGTATAAGATATCCTGTCTTTGATCACATTGCCTGCATTCCATTATAACTGTATTGAGCGAAACTACTTCGTACCAACCAGACACTCATTTTCATTCAATCTGCTGGCATATTTAAACTGTTCATTTTCTGGGATCTTTAATGCTGCCATTGCCTGCTCTGTTGTCAGTTTCAGCGTATCCATTAAACTCTTTATGGCTTGCAGCATTCCTGCCTCCATCCCACGCTCCATACCAATAGCAATTCCTTTCTCCTCTATTCCTTTGCTCAGATTACACACATCTGACACCTCGCTTTCCAGTTTTCTTGTCATC
>CAYXKS010000234.1:0-5765 GCA_964465725.1 uncultured Bacteroides sp.
CACACATTCCTGTATCTTGGCAGCATATACTTCAATTACCCTATACTTAGGGACTGTTAAGAAATAAACCTTCACATTTGTCTTGTTTCAATTCCCGTCATCTACATTAGCCTTCCTTAGCGGTATTGTTGATGCAATCCGACAGTATCGCCACATTCAACCATCCTGCGGAGTGAAAATTATCTCTTACACAGAAACATAAAATAATTAAAATATCTGCCCCACGATACAAAAACCGTCTTCTCATATCCATTATGCCCAGTCAGGGAATAATGAAAACAAGAAGACGGCTATATACCGTGTTACCACTTCTCTTCACCGACCTCTCACAAGATCGGCCTCGATGAGTACTATCATACTCTGCCGCTATAACAGGCGGAACCTGTTGCACCCTAACTGTCCTCAGCTCAGGCGCACTGCTCGGAAGCCATCTTCGGCAGATTCCTCTCTTCATCCCTCTCAGCATATGGAACGTTCTCTGGAAAGGAGTCCTCTGTCTACTCTCTTCGTCATCGCTTTATCTTCGATATGCAACGTATTACATGAGGGTAGATTATCATAAATACCGTATCTTGTCAATTCCTCAATAACAGCCTAACAACCCTCAATAACAGCCTAACAACCCGGAAGTCCTGACTATTCCCTCAATAGCAGTCCGGAAGTCCTGACCACAACGCTCGCCGTTCTTTGATCAATATCGGTATTGTTCACATTGATGCTACAGTGATAGGTGCCCGGCGTCCGCACGGTAAGTTCCGACCCGGTTCCCAATATATTGCCGCTATCGTCTGTCCATACCAATTTGTCCTCACTTTTCCAAGACAGACTGTTGAATGCACTCCCTTCTTCCAAAGCAGCTTTCAATTCTATTGCTCCGTCTGTACTGTCCATATCGGAACTGCTTATCTTAAGTCTTGCATAAACTGCACCGTCCAGTCCACAGACAATATCATGACTCCACGAAACATGCTCAATGACGTCCTCATGCCTGCACGTGCCTGGAGACTCATAAGTTCCGTTGTGATTTGGACAGGTATAATACCCACCATGCCAGGAACCGCCTTCTGGCTCATCCGGATTCGGATACCAGCTTGTATCCGTCTTGTATAGTGCGGCACCGCACACTATAATTTCTGTCCAAGTATTGGCGCTATTCTGATAACATCCTGACCTCCCCGCAGATTCCGAAGGGCTGCCTATATGTATATGCTTAATCTCTACTACCGCTTCCGTTGCAGAATATAACGGATAGAATAGTTCCGGCACTTGGTTATTTTCTCCGTCATGTAGCCCTGCCTGGTATGCCTTGTCATTATCCGCACCGTTTCCAAGAAGCAGTGTACCATCTGCCCATGCCGCCTTTCCACGGGAAATATTGTCCGCCACGGCCGTTGTATAAGTATCCGTGCGCTCCTCCACTCCTTCTATATGCAAGGCATTCTCCGGATTTAAAACTGCCAATCCCTCCGGCACTTTCTGTGAATCCGACACCGCCTGCACAATCATCGACCAGTCTAGCTTTGACACATCCATATCTTCCTGCCCCAAATCTGGGTTTCGATCACATACAATTCCATCCGGCTGCTGTCTGAACTTCGTGCCAAGCTGCAACAAAATACCTGCGGCCGCATTCTTTTTCTCCGTGACATAAGCAGATAGATTCTGTAAATCCGCAGCATCGATTACTGCCTCCTCACACCGGACTATGCCTCGGCTTCGGAGAGAGCCCGCCGTATATGCCGCATCCGCCTCATTCTTCACCATTCCTGACAGTAGTATTACTGTGAGCGCCGCTATAGCTCCTCCGGTGTACATTCTTGTACTCAATTTATTTCTCACGATATCCGATCCACCTGCCTTCCTCATCATATACCGCTTCATAATTCGTGCAGCCGCTGCCCTCCAGCCAGCCCCGCATATAATGTTCAATCAAATCCTTGTTATTGCCTCGCGCCAGACTTCCATCCGACCAGGCCGCTCTGCCCAGCGTCATATTGTCCGCGCAAGCCAGCGTATAACTATCCTCATAGCCTGCCGGAAGAGTCTGTGACTCTGACAGTGCCTGCAGGAGCAGGTCAAAATTGACCGCCTGCAGTTCTTCCTCTGTCTGAAGTCGCTCGACTGTCGCCTCGGCTTCAGGATTTCTCGTATATTGATAGTTCTGCCCGTCTCCAATCAGCTTCGTTCCAACGCCGCCGAGCGCTTGGGATAATCCCCCTTTGCCCTCAGCGGCATATTGAAAAAGCACTTGAAGATCCTGCGCATCCAGAATGATTTCCTGACCCGATGAATCCGTGTAATGAATCACACCTTTACTGCGAAACTGCCCGGATTCCCCGGCCGCCTTAGTCGATGTTCCCACAAGCAGCAATCCGGCGGCTATCGCTCCCGCACACAGCATAACCGCTTTCCTGACATATTTCACTGATTTCGTTCTGATACTGCTACCTGTCAGTCTATTTCTTCTGGACTTGATTGTTACGTCTTTCTGTATTTTCCTCCCGTGTCCCATTCCGCGAGGAAACGCTCTTTTGCCTCTTCTTTTCTTTGTAAATATTCTCTTTCTCATTTTGTGTTGGCTTATTCCTTTCTTTTCTTTTGATTATGTCCGTCCCGATACAAATCTTCTATAAAAATGCCCTCAAATATCGGAATACATACATGCAGCGTTGACACCATATCTTTTCACCGCAAACGCATGGACTTGGGTTGAATAGTTACATCTTTTCTACTCCGAATACGGTTCCAAATAAAGTGTATTATTCTCCGCGTCATAATGATATTTCAGTGTCTTCGAGACTAATCCCTGCAGACGGTTTTCCACATTCCCAAGCTGATTCAACAATACATCCAGTTGATTATTAACCTCGGTCATGTTCTGGTCCATCGCTGTCTTCAATGTCTTCTCCACTTCATCAATTCCAGCCCATAATTTAGCATCCTCTTGCTCCAGCGCCGCAATCTTCGTATAGAGGTTTGTGATGTCTGTCTGTACCTTGCCCATATCCTGCTGGATCTCCAGAATCTGCTGCTGAATCATGGGGATTGTCTTCTGGTCCATGACTTGTACAATGTCAGTCAGGTCATACAGTTTCGTCTCCGTGTCCTTCAGGTTCTGTACGATATTCGTAACCTCTTCATGAAGCGCCTTGACCTGCTCTAAGATCGACTGATCCCCTTCCTTGTACTTTACGATGGTATCCGACAGGCTCTGCTGTACCTGCGTCATAGTCTTCAGAAGTTCCGTCACCTTATCGCTAAGATAATCAATGCTCTCCGAATATTCCTGTCTGAGCAATTCCAGTTCCTTTTCCTGCTCATCATTTCGAGACATATATTCCTCTGCCTTCTCTTCATATGTCTCAGCCACAAATTCTTCTTCCTCCTCAGTAGATTCTTTCATGGTTGTCTCTGCTTCCATCAAAGCTTCCGTAGCAGCTTCCTTATCCCTGCGCTCCCGTTCTTTCGCCGTATATGCCCACAGCCCCAGAAGCAGCAGGATAATTACAATAACCGCCACCGCCCCAATAATCACGACAGACAACTGGTTTTCCCTCCTCTCAGGGTCATTCCTCCTCTCATTCAGATAATCTGAAATTTTTGTCATAAACTCTCTCATAAAAAATCCTTTCCTCTCAATTATTATTTCAACATTTGGAAATCAGTGGCGAACTGCCATAGATCCGTGCCGCGCATGCACGGAATAAAGTATACTTTGAGATGAATCCAAAGATTGTATAGATAAGATAGCAGAATATTTTTTATTTTACAATACCGGAATATTGCACAATTTTTTCAACAAAAAAAGTCAGAAAACACCCTGGAACCAGATGTATCCTGACTTTTACCCTTACAAACGAAATTTCGTACGCCAAACATTTTCTTTAGCTGCCTTAATCATAACACTCAGCTCGCTGCCCGCGGAGAATAAAATTAATAAGTCAATACCTCATACCCGTCTTCCGTCACTGCAACGGTTACTTCCCACTGCGCCGATGGTTTGCCGTCGTCGGTATAAACGGTCCATCCGTCCTCATCATCCATATAAATATCGGCCTTACCCATATTCACCATCGGCTCTATTGTAAATACCATCCCTGGCACCATCAGCATTTCTGTTCCCTTACTCGTTACATAACTAACAAATGGATCCTCATGAAATTCAAGCCCTACTCCATGCCCGCCGATTTCACGAACAATGGAATAGCCATTTGCCCTGGCATGGTCATTTATAGCCTGTGCCATATCTCCCAGGAAATTCCACGGCTTTACCTGCTCCAGACCCACATCAATGCATTCTCTTGCCACCTGCACCAGTCTCTGAGTCTCCGGCGCTACATTTCCCAGCATAAACATCCTGGAAGAATCCGAGAAATATCCTTTATAAATCGTGGACACATCCACATTAATGATATCACCGTCCTGCAGCAATCTTTCTGGACACGGGATACCGTGGCAGACCACTTCATTGATAGAGGTACACACACTCTTTGTAAATCCCCCATAGCCAAGAGGCGCCGCAATCCCGCCCATTTCTTTTGTCATATCCACGACGATCTTATCGATTGCTTCCGTGCTCATGCCAATATGGATCTGCTTCTCAATCTCATCTAGAATAGCAATATTCAACTTACTGCTCTCCCGTATTCCTTCGATCTGCTCCGGCGTCTTGATAATATCATGGTCAGGCACGATATGCCCCTGGAGCGCGTAATGTTCTATTTTCTCATCGAAAGCCATATGACATGTCTTATATTTCCTGCCGCTTCCACACCAGCAGTGATCGTTTCTTCCCAACTTCTTCATTTTCTCAGTCATCCCTCTCTGTGGCGCTGTTCCAGGTACTTTACCGCTATATGTAATAGTTCAGATTCCTTCATTGTTACGCCATATTACATACTACTCCTTCAATCCACTGTTTTCAAGGATTGATTCTATAACGCAGCCGAAATCCGTAACAGTTCAGACTTCGGCTTCACTGTTACGTAATTCTTCCAGCTCAGTTTACAATAAAAAAATTCCTTTCGGTGAAACAGTTATTATAGTCAAAAAAAGCAAATTAAATGGTACATGCTATAAGAATTAATATTATGTGAAATTTATTACCATATTTTTCCAATTTTTATTCGTGTTCTTTACTCTCATTCCCTTTATCGTTAATTTATCCTAAAATCATATAAAAGTATTTATCTTACTTTTTGTTGCATACCATTGCCAATATTTTAAATGGTTGCTTCTTTTTTACAGAAGACAAACAAAGGTACACACAACGTTAAGAAGTATCAGCTCCATATGTTGCGTGTCGGAGAGAACTATGAAACTTGGCGAATTACTTGCAAAGCTGCGTAAGGAACGAGGTATTTTACAAAAGGAACTGGCAAATTACCTGAATGTGACTGTAGCTACGATATCCAACTATGAGAAAGGCGTCCACGCACCTGATTATGAAACGCTGATTAAATTGGCAGACTTCTTCGATGTTTCTACTGATTATCTGCTGCAGCGAACAGACTACAGATCAAGTATCAGTACACTAAATGAACGACTTCTTGTTGACTACAAGGTGTGTGATTTGTTGAACGCGATCCTCGAGTTGGATCAGAAAAGCATGACGGCTTTAGTGGATTACTACGAATTGTTGTCGCTGCGTAATTCGATGAAGGCTGCAAAGCAAATAAAATAACATGTGTAAAATAAGGAGTACCGGAGAACTGTGTGGGTTCAGAGGGGTACTCCTTTATTGTTGTGCGATGAAATATTATGGG
>CAYXKS010000235.1:0-5748 GCA_964465725.1 uncultured Bacteroides sp.
AAGATGAATGATTTTATGAAGAAATTTTCTCTGGAAGGCAAGATTGCTCTGATTACAGGAGCATCTTACGGAATCGGATTCGCAATCGCAACAGCGTATGCGGAAGCGGGAGCAACGATTGTATTTAATGATATTAAGCAGGAGCTGGTGGACAAGGGTCTGGCGGCTTACAAGGAAAAAGGGATCAATGCCCACGGCTACGTCTGTGACGTGACAAGCGAGGAACAGGTACAGGAGCTGGTTGCCAGGATCGAGAAAGAGGTTGGAGTGATCGATATTCTCGTGAATAATGCGGGAATTATCAAGAGAATTCCAATGTGTGATATGACTGCAGAGCAGTTCCGTCAGGTGATCGATGTGGACCTCAACGCACCTTTTATTGTATCAAAAGCGGTGATCCCGAGCATGATTAAGAAGGGTCATGGCAAAATCATAAACATCTGCTCGATGATGAGCGAGCTGGGACGGGAGACAGTCTCCGCCTACGCTGCGGCTAAAGGCGGCCTTAAAATGTTGACCAGAAATATCGCTTCCGAGTACGGTGAGTTTAACATTCAGTGCAACGGTATCGGACCCGGTTATATTGCGACGCCTCAGACCGCTCCGCTGCGTGAGATTCAGCCGGATGGCTCCAGACATCCTTTCGATCAGTTTATCATCGCCAAGACACCGGCGGCACGCTGGGGTGAGACGGCGGATCTGCAGGGACCGGCAGTGTTCCTGGCATCCGAAGCTTCGGATTTTGTAAACGGGCATGTTCTTTATGTTGACGGCGGTATCCTGGCTTATATCGGGAAGCAGCCGCAGTAATTGCCTCCGATACTCTGAAAAGAAACAGAAATGAATTGACAGGAGGAAAGATCTATGGCAGTGTTGGCGCTTAAGGTTTTGGATAAAAACGGGAGGACTCTCTGCGTGAGCTCCGGGGAGGATCAGGTAAGTTTAGTCTGTACGGCGGAGTATCAGGAGGGAGACAGGGTCGTATTGGAGACCTCCGAGAAAAATATTCATGTGTGGCTTCAGGTGGACGATGCAATGGGGGCTGCGCTCTGCTACGTGACGGATAATGTCACCTATGAGATTCCGTTCGGTGAGAAAAGAGTATGTTATTCTCCCAAAGTTTTCTATGGAAGCATGCACTATCTGTACGCGCGATGTGCAGGAAAAGAAGAGATAAATGTCTACAGGAATCTGGCTGTGAATGTGTGCGACCAGCACGGTGATACGCATTGCTATCCGCATGCATCCGCCAATGTGGAGACAAGAGGAGAATCTGTCTTTGCGGCCCGCAATGCTATTGACGGAGTATGTGAGAACAGATCCCACGGTGTATGGCCCTATGAGTCATGGGGAATTAACATGCAGGATGACGCAGAGATGACGGTAGATTTCGGGCGTCAGGTAGAGACCGACAGGATCGTGCTGTATACGAGATCAGATTTTCCCCATGATAACTGGTGGAAACAGGTGACGCTGACATTTTCTGACGGCTCATCCCTGGAATGGAAGCTTGAGAAGAGCAGGCTTCCGCATACGATTACTTTCCCGGCGAAAAAAATTACATGGGTGAAGCTGGAGAAACTGATCAAAGCAGACGATCCGTCTCCGTTCCCGGCGCTTTCTCAGATTGAGGTGTATGGTCGGGATGTTGAACAGGAAGAGTCAGATAGTTGAGCGTTCCCCGGGGGATATCCGTCCCTTTCTCCAACAATGCCACAAGTCCGCGGATTGTTTCCTCTGAGTTCTCGGCTGTAGCTGACAGAAAGGTATTGTTCAGCTTGACGGCGAGTACAATGAGCACGATCTCGGCAAGGGCGGCCGGGTATTCGAAGTGGATGCTGCCTGAGGCGATTCCCTGTTTTATGATCTCAGTCAGGCTTGGCTTCAACTCGGCAATAAGATGATTCATATATTTCTGATGCAGGAATGCTATATCCTGAGCGCTTGATCCTGCATCCGCAGCAGTGCTGTTCTGGTTTAAAAAGGCGTCCGAAGAGTTGCGGCATGCCTGAAAGATCATAGCCATGCGTGTAAACGGCGAAATTTCTGTCTGATCGGCAAGATTTTTCGCCGTTTTTAACGGTTTCTCATAATTTCTTTCTATCAATGCATCGAGAATCGCTTCCTTTGACGGGAAGTAATAATAGATGCTTCCCTTGCCGATTCCGGCTTTCTGTGCAATATCGCTTACCGAAATACTCTGTATATTTCGCTCTTCCAGAAGTTGATGAAGCGCATCTAAAATTCTGTCATATTTCTTCGTGTCTGGCATATCAAACCTCCGTGATGTTTTTCAACATATTCGTTGTGTAGTATTGCGCTGAAAAGGAAACAAATTACCATTCTACAGCATAAGTATCCTCAATAATAAAGAATAATAACATAAACATGATTTTTGGACAATTATGAATTGTGCCATAAAAAAGGAAAGAATTTCTGAACAAATTAGCTAAAAATATAGTTGACCATCGGTCGAGATATATGTTACTGTGTATTTAACATTAATCGACCAATAGTCGAAAAATGCAATAAGATGTTGCGCCGGAACAGATGCATCATGTCAGGCAAATCGGCGAATGATAAGAGTATACATCCATAAAACAGAAGCATTGGAAAGAAAGAGGAGGAAAAATGACTTACGCTGATTTATTTTATGAGATCAAAGGAAAATTTATGGGAGCCGATGTGAGCGATATTCATGAGCATCTGGCTTTTCAGTTTAACATCGTGGACGAGGAAGCAGGTGGAATTTTTTATGTGGAAGTGAAAGACGGCGTGCTGCACGTGGAACCGTATGAATATTATGACAGGGATGCGATTTTTATCTGCGCGCCGGATGTACTTCTTAAGATTGCTGACGGGGAAATGGACCCGATAGCGGCATTCACAGAGCAGAAACTTAGGGTTGAGGGAAGTATTGAGAAAGCTTTGCGCCTGAAAGAAATCATAGAGCTGAAGAAAGAACAGACGGAAAAAAGTATTGCGAAGAAAGCGGCGGACAAAGTGGTGAATACCGTGGTTAAGACGGTGGCGAAGGCGGCGGAGAAAAAGAAATAAATTTGGCATAACTAAATGAAATTGGTATCTGACTGTTACAAAAATACAGATACAATATGATAACAGAAAGAAGATGATGAATCGATGGGAGTATTGAAGAAGATTGCGGCCGCAGCCGGGATGATCGCCGCGGCGGGGATCGGTGAGACCGTATATTTCTATAACAGAACCATGAAGCGGGGAAATGCCAGGACGGAGCGGACTACAAAGATGTCGGGCACGGATTGGGAAAAATATTTTCCGCTGATGGAAGAGAGAAAAGTTTTTGTGATGGCACAGCCGCACAGTGACGTGTATATAACATCTTATGACGGGCTAAAGCTTCATGCCACATATTTTCCGGCGATTGAACAGGCAGGGGATGCAGGGAAGAAGGTGGTGATCTGCTTCCATGGATACACGGGAGAAGGACTCAGCAATCACATGGCAATAGCTGACTATTTCCTGAAACATGGCTATGCAATGCTGCTTCCGGATGCCAGGGCTCATGGGCAGAGTGAGGGCGAGTATATTGGGTTCGGATGTCTGGACAGGAAGGATGCGCTTGGCTGGATCAACTGGGTGATACAGGAGTGCGGAGACGATGTGAAGATCATGCTTCACGGAACATCCATGGGCGGGGCTACGGTGCTGATGGCAAGCGGCCTGGATTTGCCGGATAACGTTAAGGGGATTGTGTCTGACTGCGGCTTCACCTCACCGAAGGAAGTGTTTACCCATGTGTTGAATAATATGTATCATCTTCCGGCGTTCCCGGCGATTCAGGGAGCCGATCTGATCAATAAGAAACTGGCGGGCTATGGCATGGACGAATGTAACGCCAAAAACGAGGTGAAGAAGGCAAAGGTGCCGATTCTGTTTATACACGGTTCTGAGGATACTTTCGTACCGTGCAGCATGTGCAATGAAATATATGATAATTGCAGTTCGCCGAAGCGCAAGTTGATTGTGGAAGGTGCGGCGCATGCGGAGAGCTATTACAAGGATATGGCAGCATATGAAAAAGCGCTGGATGAATTTGCGGAAGAGATTATGTGAGGAAACAGTTCATGTAGCAATGCCATTTAGTTAAGCCGGGCGCGCATGGCATTGTGTTGGCTTAACTTAATGACATTGGTTCATGTAAAGATCCAGGCAGAGGTTCATATAAAGTTTGCGCCGCCGACAGCGGTATATTTGAAAGTGTGAGAGGGAAAAAGATGAAGACAAGAAAAGGTTACAAGACATATCCACTGACTGTGGCTCAGAAGTTCCATAATTATTATACGCCACACAGTCCGGGAAAAGAAATTCTCAACATTGGCACAAGCCTGACAATAGAGTTTGAGTTGAATCTTGATGAGTTGAGAAAGGCTGTCTACAAAGCGTATGACAGGTGCGAATCGATGCGTGCGCGGCTGGCATACGACGCGAAAGAAAAGGAATGGTATCAGTATATTGTTGAGAAGGAAGAGCGTGAGATTGAGTTTGTAGACTTCACGGGCAAAACCATGGAAGAAGCGGAAGCAGAGATGACAGCTTGGACACGGGTTCCTTTTGACAAGGAAGACGCCCCGATGAATAAGGTTGTTATTATCAGGACACCGGACGGGTTTGAGGGGCTGTATGTTGCGGGAGACCACAGATTTCTTGATGCGCAGTCGCTGATCGGATTCCTGAAGGATGTGATTGAGTTATACTGCAACGCTAATTTTGAGGGCGTTCCTTATCCGGCCGATATGAGGTCCTATACGGAGCAGATTGAGAAGGATCTGGCGTATGAAGCAGGCAGCAAAGCCCAGAAGAGGGACAGAGAATACTTCCATAAGCTTATTGAAGAGTCGGAGCCGATCTATAACGGTATCGAGGGACCGAAGAAACTGGAAGAAGCAAGGGCGGCTACCGGTAATCCCGATCTCAGGGCTGCGCCTACGGGTTCGGACAGTTTTGCTGCAGCAATCGATATTTTCCATCTGGAAGAGGAACCTACGAGAAGGCTTATGACGTTCTGTGAACAGCAGCATATCTCATTGCAGTGTCTGCTTATTATGGGAATCCGTACGTATTTGCAGAAGATCAACCAGTGCGACGATGTGTCCATGCAGGTCGCATACGCACGCAGGGCGACACTTCAGGAGAAGAAATCCGGCGGTACGCGTATCCACTGTTTCCCGTTCAGAACCGTAATCCCGGAAGACAAGACTTTCCTGGAGGGAATCTTTGAGATCAGGGACAGGCAGAACGAAGTGTTCCGATATGTTAATTTTAATCCGGCAGAGTATCTTTCTTACAGAAGCCAGTATTATAATCCTCCCCGCGGTATGGGGTATGAGACCGTATCGCTCACATATCAGCCGGCAACACTCAGGGAAAAGGGGCTGATGGATCTGGGAGATATCAGGTATAAGACGAAGAGATACTGCAACGGTTATTATTCGGACGGCCTTTATCTTACGGTTATGCACAGGGCTGAGGACAACGGACTGGATTTCAGTTTCGAGCATCAGACCAAGGCTTACAGCAGGGAGCAGCTTGAATATTTCTATTATTATATCTGTAAGATTATGTTTAAGGGGACGGAGAATCCGAATCTTAAGATTGGGGATATCATAAAGTTAGTGTAGCATGGAATTGCTATTTGCAGTCAATTTCGTTATGTTAAGCCGGACGCGCCTGACATTATGTAGTAGTTCTAAGGACGCGCTTTCGCTC
>CAYXKS010000236.1:0-5746 GCA_964465725.1 uncultured Bacteroides sp.
TGTAAATCAGGAAGGGAGTATGATTGTAACGATGAAAATTTATGAGGAACTTCAGGCAAGAGGACTTCTTGCACAATTAACGGATGCCGATGAGATCCGCGATCTCATCAATAACGGGAAGGCTACTTTCTACATTGGCTTCGATCCTACGGCGGACAGCCTGCACGTAGGCCACTTCATGGCATTGTGTCTTATGAAAAGGCTGCAGGAGGCGGGCAATAAGCCGATTGCACTGATCGGTGGCGGCACGGCCATGATCGGAGATCCTTCCGGGAGAACCGACATGAGGAATATGATGACGAAGGAGACGATAGAGCATAATTGTGAATGTTTTAAACGTCAGATGAGTAAATTCATTGATTTCTCTGAGGGGAAAGCGCTGATGGTCAACAATGCGGACTGGTTACTCGGATTAAATTATGTGGAGTTTATCCGTGATATCGGTGCATGTTTCAGCGTCAATAATATGCTGAGGGCAGAGTGCTATAAACAGAGAATGGAGAAGGGCTTAAGCTTCCTGGAATTTAATTATATGATTATGCAGAGCTATGATTTCCTGCAGTTGTATGAGCGGTACGGCTGCAATATGCAGTTCGGTGGAGATGACCAGTGGAGTAATATGCTGGGCGGTACGGACCTGATCCGCCGTAAGCTGGGCAAGGATGCTTATGCCATGACAATTACGCTGCTGATGAATTCCGAGGGAAAGAAGATGGGTAAGACGCAGAAAGGAGCAGTGTGGCTTGACCCGAATAAGACGACACCTTTTGAGTTCTACCAGTACTGGAGAAACGTGGCAGATGCGGACGTGCTGAAATGTCTGCGGATGCTCACTTTCCTGCCGATCGAGCAGATCGATGAGATGGACCGATGGGAGGGAAGCCAGTTGAATCGTGCCAAGGAAATTCTCGCGTATGAACTGACGAACCTGGTGCATGGAGAAGAGGAAGCGAAAAAGGCGGAGGAAGCCGCCAAAGCTTTATTTGCAGGTGGTGGAAGTTCGGAGAATATGCCGACAGCAGTCTTGACGGACGACAAATTTGTTGATGAGTCGATAGATATTCTAGGCATTCTGGTGGCGGCAGGACTGGCGACATCCCGTTCTGAGGCGAGGCGTGCCGTGGAGCAGGGCGGTGTATCTGTGAAGGGAGATAAGGTAACAGATATCAAGACGTCCTACACAAAGGACATGATCGGCGATGAGGAATTTATCGTTAAGAAGGGTAAGAAAAGCTTCAAGAAGATTGTGCTGGAATAACAGCTTACGGAAGCAGAAAGGATGAAGGAGAATGGAAAAGAGAGCAAAGGAAAGAACCCTCATGTCCTATACGCCGGAAATCAGGGTAGTGGATTGTACGCTGCGTGACGGTGGCCTGGTGAATGATTTTTTCTTTACCGATGAGTTTGTGAAAGAACTGTATCAGGCAAACATCAGGTCCGGTGTGGACTATATGGAGTTCGGATATAAGGCGTCGAAGGAATTGTTTGATGTGAAAAAGTTCGGCAAATGGAAATTCTGCGACGACAAGGATATTCGCGCAGTGGTGGGCGACAACAAGACAGATATGAAAATTGCCGTTATGGCGGACGTAGGACGCTGCGATTTCAGAAAAGATATTCTGAATAAAAAGGATAGCCCGATCGATCTGGTGAGGATTGCAACTTATATCAATACGATTCCGGCGGCTGTGGAGATGATCGAGGACTGTACGAAAAAAGGGTATGAGACGACAGTCAATATTATGGCAGTGTCCAAGTCCAATGATGTGGACATCGACGCCGCGCTGGAACTGCTTTGTCAGAGCAGTGTAGGTACCATATATTTGGTGGACAGCTACGGCTCTCTCTATCCGGAACAGGTCAGAAGGCTGTGTGACAAATATCTGGATGTGGCGGAGAAGTATGGCAAGAAGGTAGGGATTCATGCTCACAACAACCAGCAGCTTGCTTTTGCGAACACGACGGAGGCAATCATTAAGGGAGTGAGCTACCTGGACGCCACTGTGAGCGGCCTTGGCCGTGGATGCGGCAACTGTCCCAGTGAACTGTTGCTGGGATTTTTGAAGAATCCGAAGTACAGGATCAATCCGCTTCTCAAATTTGTGGAGGATCATATCTTACCGCTTCGGGAGTCCGGTGTCGTATGGGGATATGATGTTCCATATCTTCTCACAGGCATTATGAATCAGCATCCGAAGACCGCGATTCAGTTTATAAAAGATAAGAGGACGGATTACAATAACCTGTATTTGGATCTGTTGGATATTGGATAAGAGTAGTTCAGGGCGGAGGTACCGAATGAAAAAGCTGAGTGACTTGGATGATGAATTCCTGGATTTGGATGAAGAAGATCTCTATGAGGATTCATTGGATGATGGAAATTATGATGATGAGAGTTACAGTGATGAGGACTATGAATATGATGATGAAGACTATGAGGATGATTATGAGGGCAGAATGCCGGATAAGAGAGTCCTGATTCCTGTTATCGCAGTTGTAGCACTCCTTGTAGTAACAGTTCTTGCCGTGATTTTTATGACTGGCAGAAAGAAGGACAAGCCGGAAGAGGTATCCGCGTTACCTTACGGAGATGAAAGCGTGGGACAAGAGTCTGAGGATACGGCTTTAACAGAAAGTGTGGCACCGGAAACTGAGGAAGAAAATGACACATTATCCAGGGAAAGCACAGAGACAGAAATGGACAATGGGCCGGAAGAAGCAGACACAGAAGAGGTAGCTGATGATCCACAGTCTGATACTATGAGCACGGATCAGGGGACGGAGGTCAATGTGACGGAACTCCTTTCTTCCGGCAGTGTGGCAGAGACGGATCAGGTTACGATTGGAATTGATGTGGCACGGTATCAGGGGACGATCGACTGGGCGCAGGTTGCCGCATCTGGTATTGATTTTGCCATGGTACGTGTAGGGTACCGGGCAGACAAATCACGAGAGATCTGTGCGGACACCAATGCAAAGTACAACATGCAGGAGGCACAGAAGAACGGTATTAAGGTGGGAGCCTATTTCTTCTCTACAGCGGTCTCGGCTGAGGAAGCTAAGGCAGAAGCCGACTGGGTAGCAGATTATATATCCCAGTACCAGATCACTTATCCTGTGGCTTATGATTGCGAAGGGTTTGACAAGCCGGAGAGCGCACAGTATAATCTGACGAACGCGCAGCGCACGGATATTGCCATAGCGTTTCTGCAGGAAATATATAACAGAGGTTATACGCCGATGTTTTATTCATCCATGGGAGAATTGTCAGGAAGTGCAAAATGGGATACCGAAAGAATCGAGGGGACTTATCGGATCTGGGTATCACAGTATCCGTCGGCGCCCTATCCGCAGACGGCCAGGTCTTCTTACACAGGCGCACATGCCATGTGGCAGTACACAAATCGGGGAACAGTGGCCGGAATCAGCCGTCCGGTGGATGTGAATGTTGCTTATTTCGGTTATGAAGGCACCGCTGATGCGCAGAGCACAGAAGCGCCGGAAGAGGTGAAGGCCGATGCGGAGGCATTGATGAACTTTACACAGGTCAGCGAGAATGTGACGGCGAAAGAGTCCACAAACCTGCGAAACATTCCCAGCCAGGGATCGGACAGTACGGTAGTATATACGCTGCAAAACGGGGAGACGATCGCGCGGACAGGCGTCAGTGACAGCGGTTGGTCCAGGTTAGAGTTGAATGGGCAGACTGTCTATGCGGTATCAAGTTACCTGACTACTGATCTGAATTATAAGGCTCCGGCTCCTGCTTCCCAGGAAGGCGCCGGCAGCGGGGATGGCCTTAAGACAAAGTTTGCGGAGAGAAATGACCAGGTGACAGCTAAGATCGAGGTCAATCTGCGGGCACTGCCCAGTGTGACGAATCCGGATGCTGCGGTGGTAGCAGTGCTGCATAACGGAGAGTACGTGACCAGAACAGGGATCAATGAAGAGTATGGTTGGTCGAGAGTGGACTATAACGGGCAGACACTGTACTGTATCAGCAGTTATTTAACGAACTAAGTGCTTGAATCTATAATTAATGGTTTTAGAAAGTTCGTTTTTAGCCTTGCAACAGTGAAATTTGTGCCCATGTCATTGCTGACACAAACGTTCTGTGAAAAGAGGGCATAAGTTTGAATTATTAAAAAAAAGATATATGACAGGAACCTACCTGTCATATATCTTTTTTAAATTATCGAGCCGGGCTGAGGCGTTGAGAAGAAGCGCATCAGCGATCGTAAGGGCTGCCATTGTCTCTACAACTACTACGGCGCGGGGAACGATCACGGGATCATGACGGCCCTTGATGGCTATCTCAATCTCATCCCCTTGTCTGTTGACAGTCTGTTGCGAAGAGAAGATGGAGGGAGTAGGTTTGATGTGAGCTCTCAGGACAATACGGGAGCCATCGCTGATACCGCCTAAAATGCCGCCAGCATGGTTTGTAGCTTTGACTACTCGGCCGTCTTTGATGCGGAAGGGATCATTGTTGAGCGAACCCTGACGGGAAGAAACTTCTGTTCCGTCGCCGATTTCCACAGCTTTGACTGCGCCTATGGACATAACAGCTTTGGCAAGACTTGCATCCAGCTTCTCAAAAACCGGATCTCCTAGTCCCGCTGGGACACCATCGATAACACATTCGACAACACCGCCGGAGGAATCATAATTTTTCATACAGTTCGCCAGATACGCCTCGGCCCTGGAGGAAGCATCCCGGTCAGGCATTCCGGTAGAAGTGGTCAGAATCGCATCTGGGTCAAACTTGTTCCGGTCGATTTTAACCGGACCGATAGAGAGCGTGTAAGCAGTCAGGCGGATACCGAATTCCTGCAGAAGACTGGCAGCGACAGCTCCACCAGCCACGCGTCCGACTGTCTCCCGTCCGGAGGAACGTCCACCTCCGCGGTAGTCGCGAAAACCGTATTTGGCATCGAAAGTATAGTCGGCATGTCCCGGCCGATAATAGTTTGCAATGTCACTGTAGTCGGAAGAACGCTGAGAAGTGTTGCGTATCATCATGGAGATAGGGGTACCGGTGGTTCTACCCTCAAAGAGACCAGAGAGAATTTCTATGGAATCTGATTCCCTGCGCTGGGTGGCGATCTTAGTCTGTCCGGGTTTACGTCTGTTAAGATAAGCCTGGATGTCCGCCGCGCATAGAGTAAGCCCGGCGGGACAGCCGTCCACAACGACTCCCAGCGCCTCTCCATGGGACTCGCCCCATGTTGTGATACGGAAAATATTACCATAAGAAGAACCTGCCATAATGATCATCCTTTCATGAGATAGTGGTTGCTTTTTAATTGTTTTTTGTTGATATTTACTGAAAAAATAGCTTATAAAGACAAAAAATAAAGTGACACTCATGTTATAATCGTGTTATAAAAAATATAGTTTAGGGTATGAAAAACAAAAATATGGAAAAATAGTCAGAAAATACATAAATATTTTCAATTTACCCACACATAACATGAAATTTTCTGATAATTGCACGCAAGACATCATGCATACATTAAATAACAAGCAAAATAAAATAAAATCAACTAAAATAACACGAGTAATTTATATTCACTGCGTTTATCATAACACAAATGACAGTGGAATGTACATGACTAATTTTCTAATTAATATTTTCGGTAACTGTTCGGTACTATTCACGGTGCCTTGCACCCTGCTGCAAGGCATCCGGCCAATAAAGTTACGGTTTTAGGCATCCAGCCCTCGCCGAAGGCGACTTGGAATG
>CAYXKS010000237.1:0-5738 GCA_964465725.1 uncultured Bacteroides sp.
TCCACGAATCTGGCTTCTCATCTTCTCAGAAATAGATAATCCTGCTGCATCGTCTGCCGCGCGGTTAATCTTGTAACCAGAAGATAACTTCTCTGTGGACTTCGCCTGTGCACTTGTTGTAAGACCAAGCATTCTGTTCGAGTTCATCGCTGTAATGTTGTGCTGTACTACCATAATATATTCCTCCTTGAATTTTACGTGGCTTCCTTGCCACTTATTGACTTCTCTGTAATAAGTTCCCTGGTTCGTACGCTACCAATAAAACTTTTACACATTAAGTAAATTAAAACATTTTACTTATAATATATATCGGCATTCCGCATATTTACTTTACCCTGCATTTTCATCTTTTTTATTTCCATCCTGTATCTTCTCCCGTCACCCACAAAAGCAGTTCCCTTATCTTTTTTTCATAAGTATAGCACTGCATCACCTTCCTGTGCCCGTTCTGCGCAATCTCTTCCCGTTCCCTGTCATGCTGCAGATAATACTCTACTTTATCCAGCAGTTCCTCAGGCGTCCTGAACATGACAATCTCTTCATCCTCCCGGAATAAATCTGCTGTTTCAGGACAATAATTCGTCATTGCAAATCCATGGGCTCCAAGAATATCCATGATTCGCTGCGGCGTCCCTCCCTCTATTCCCTTTAAAGAAATATTTAAATTAATCTTGCTTTGGCGAAATGTATCATGCAAAATATGCTCGGAACATATCGGCGGCATAATCTTTACATTCTGCAGTCTCTGTTCTGCCGTTTGGCTTGTGGTGTACAGCGTTACAGGATATTTCTCCGCTAACATGTTCAATACACATATCCGCTCCAGATTTGCAATTTTACGGGTCAGATATCCATTTTCAAAGTATTCTGAATCCGATATGTCGAAAAGATTGACCATCTGAAATCCCGGCGTCACTTTACGTATATAGGCCACCAGTTCGTTGCTTACCGTTCCTCTGATACGGTTAACTCCGTCCCATTGAAAAGCCGCCCTCTCAAATATATTTACGAAATAATCCTGTAACGGCTGTGGAAGGTTAGTACAAAATTCATCATAGAAATTATCGTCATACAATCTGCCTACAAAACATATCTCATGACTGTATTCCCGCACCGCTCCCATACTACTGTCCCATTCCCGTATCTGTTCATCATCTACCGCCAATGGTTGATAAAGGACATGTGGTATTTTGGCGTCAGCAAACCGCTGCGCATCAATCCTGTCAAATACAGAGTACCAACATTTTTCCATTCTTCCATATATCGTAAACAATTTATAATACGGTGCATCCCAGATCAATGCTATATAGCTGATGCCGCTTATCTGTGCTGCAGCAGCAAGTGTATCAATCAGATGAATGGACATGATGTGCGTTATATGATTACATCTGCAATAAGCAACCAATTCCGCCGCTTCCGTTTCATTGACAAAAGCATCAAACAACCTGTTCGGGTACACATCATAATCTACTCCTAATTTCTGCAGCGCATTGATAATCCCCTCTATTTTGCTGCTCCCATGTACATACAGAATTTTCATAAATCACCTTCCACCCAGTCCAGCAGTTTCTTTAGTTTCTTTTCATAAGTATAACATTCAATCACTTTATTATGTCCGGACTGCGCGATCTGTTCCCGCTCATCCTCATGCTGCAGATAGTATTCCACTTTTTCAAACAGCTGCTCCGGCGTTTTAAACATGACAATCTCTTTATCCTCCTCGAACAGTTCCGCCGTCTCCTCACAGTAATTTGTCAGTACAAAACCACCTGCTCCCATAATATCCAAAACCCTCTGCGGCGTTCCTCCTTCAATTCCCTTCAAGGAGATATTCAAATTAATCTTACTGCCCATATAGACCACTGCCGCATCCTCTCCCGGCCTGACAGGAAGCCTGACTTCCACATTGCCCAGCTGCTCCTTCTCTACTTTACTGGTGGTATGCAACGTTACCTGATACAAATCCGATAACGTACTCAATGTGGCTATTCTTTCTATGTTGGCAATTTTCCTTACTAAATACATAATTTCAAATAGAGAAGCATCTTCCACATCAAGTCTGTTATCCACCTGGAATTCCGGATTCAGCATCCCCATATACCGCAGAATGTCTCCGTTCGTCTTACCATAAATTCTGTTGACTCCATCCCAACGGAATGCCGCCTCCTCAAAAATGCTGTTGAAATAATCTACAATAACCGGCGGCATTTTTCTGACACGTTCATCATAAAGGTTATCCTCATACAGACTGCCAACAAAACAAATATCATTAATATAGCTTCCCTCCAGCTTCTTTCTTGCTTTGCGGTTCCACAGAATTACATCGCTCTTATTAACAGCCAGTGGTTGATACAGTGTATGTGGAATACCGGCGCTTCGAAACCTTTCCTGATCAAGCTTATCAAATACGGAGAACCAGCAATTCGACATTCTTCCAAAGGGTGAAAATATTTTAATGTAGGGCGCATCCCAAATAACCGAAACATATTTAATTCCTGCTTTATAGGCAGCCAGCGCAAGGTTATAGATCAGATGAATAGACATCAGGTGCGTAATTCTGTGTCTCTTGACATAAGTCACAATTGCGTCTGTCTCATCATCATTCAGGATAGAATTTTCCTGCACTTTGGAATATTCTTCCACCCTGTATCCCATCTGCCGCAGGGTAACCGGAATATCCTTTGTTTCTGCCATTCCGTACACATATAAAATTCTCATTCCTTTTCGCTCCACTTTAAAATCTCAAATTATCATTACAAATCTATATCTCTGTTTAACAGCTCCGTGATTTCCTCAGTTAAACCAATCGTCCGAGCTGTACCCAAAATTTCGTCTCTCACCTTCTCCATGATCCCCAATTCAATCATATCCCGGCGGTAAACCGAAACCAGATAACATCTTGTGATCAAGTGCCATGCCATATTTGTAGAAACACCTCCTGGCATCTTATGTACCTCCACTAAGAAATTATCTACAAATCCGATCCTCCATCGTCTGGCAATCCGCAAAATCAGTTCCCAATCTTCCAGACATCCCAGGGTTTCTTTGAAACCGCCCACCTGCTCCAGGCACTTCCTGTGTACAAGCACCGTAGGCATCCCAATTACATTGTTAAGCAATAATAATCGAAATATGTCCCCTTCCAGCGTTTCCTTCTCATAACTCTGATGAGGGCATATAAATCTGCCTGTACCATCTCTTAACACTCCTCCCATCCTGCAGTATACCATTCCGACATTATCCTGCCCCGTTTCCATTCTCTGCATCTGCAGTTCCAACTTATCAGGCAGCCACTCGTCGTCACTATCCAAAAAGGCTATATAATCATATTTTGCCTCCTGAATTCCCACATTTCTGGCATGCGCAACCCCTCTGTTTTCTTTCAATCCGATATATTGTATTCTCGCATCCTGTATTCCTGTCACGACCGATTTCGTTTCATCTGTAGAACCATCATCTATAACAAGTACTTCATAGGACGAATACGTCTGCTTTAATATACTGTCAATCGCTCTCTTGATAACAGCAGCCCTGTTATATGTAGGAATAATAATGCTGACCATTGTTGCCATAAGGCGGTTTCCTCCTCAAAAGACTATCCCATTACCCATTCAAGCAGTTGTCTGATCTTTTCTTCACTGCTATAGTTATCTATTACCTTCTTCTGTCCGGCTTTCGCAATCCTTCTTCTTTCCTTGTCATGAGACAGATAATAGTCTGCCTTTTCCATCAATTCTTCCGGAGTCCTGAACATCACAATCTCCTGATCCTCCTGGAATAGCTCCGCTGTTTCCGGGCAATAGGATGCCATGGCAAACCCTCCTGCCGCCATGATATCCATAATCCTCAATGGCGTGCCCCCTTCTATCCCTTTTAAAGAAATATTCAGATTTATTTTACTTCCCGCATAAATCAATGCCGTTGCTTTACCATAGACAACAGCCGGTCCCAGTTCGACATTTTTCAGTCTTGTTTTGGCTTCTTCACTGTTCGTGTATAACTTAACGGAATAATTCTCCGCCAACAGATTCAGGACTGCAATTCGCTCTATATTCGCAATTTTCCTGATCAAATAGTAAATCTCAAAAATTCTTATATCTTCAATATCCTGCTTGTTCGATATCTCGAACTCAGGATTTAATTTCTGAATATATTGTAATATTTCCTTTCCGGTCTGCCCATAGACACGATTCATTCCGTCCCATTTAAAGCAGGCATCCTCAAAAATACTGTTAAAATAAAACTGTAGATCGGCCGGAATCTGTTTCAGATTCTTGTCATATAAATTATTGTCATACAGACTACCCACCATGCTGATATCATGAATATAATTTCCACGCAGCGTACCCTGTATCTCACGGTTCCACTTCATTGCCTCCTGCACATTCACTGAAAGCGGCTGATATAAAACGTGCTTCATTCCTCCGGCAAGCATTCTGTCTCTATCCAGTTTATCAAAAGTGGAAACCCACACATTGTCCATTCTCCCCAGGGGATTATATATTTCTGTATATGGGGCATCCCATAATATGGAAATATATCGGATCCCCGATTCCCATGCAGCAAGTTCCGCACACATTATGAAATGAACCGAAATCAGCAATTCTATCTCATGTGTATGTATATAGTCCTTTATCTCCTGTACAACAGCATCATGCAGCATGGTTACTATCATTGGCTCATCCGAATAAATCTGTGCATCATGGCCCATTCTCCTTAATGCCTGCACAATATCTTCACCCTTCTTTTCCTCTGTATAGCCATGAATATATAAAATCTTCATAATATATTTTTCCTTACAGTTTTACATCATTTCCTGCGATTCCAAAGTCCTCAATTTTTGCCATTTCTCTTTTACCGAAAAAACAACGGCTGGCATATGCCAACCGTTGCCTTTTATTCTGCAATAAATATACTCTTCTGTTATTAGCCAAGTAAGGACAATGCCAACTGGTTAGACTGATTCGCCTGTGACAGCATCGATGTACCAGCCTGCTGCAGGATGTTGTTGTTCGCATATCTAACCATCTCTGTAGCAATATCTGTATCACGAATCTGCGACTCTGCGGATGTGGTGTTCTCAACAATATTATCCAGGTTGCTGATCGTATGCTCCAGTCTGTTCTGGATTGCACCAAGATCTGATCTCTGCTGAGATACATCTTTGATAGCGCTCTTAGCAAATGCATTCAATGCTGCAAAATCTGCTGCCGTCGGTGCTGCACCCGGTGCAGTGATGGAAGCTGCCGGAGCCTGAGCATTAGCTGCACCCTTATCCCTAATATCCGTGTCTACGACCTTAGTACTGTCATACGTATAGAACTTAGCCAGCATATCAGATGAAAGTGTATTGGTATCGCCATCCTGATACTTACCTTTGACATCAGTATCCGTACTCTTGGCATCGATATTAGCTGTACCAAAAGTCGTATTCTTAGCAAGGGCATTCGCGATCAATTCATTGGTATTCATGTTCTTAATCGTGATACCGATGTGCTGACCAGACTCTGCACCAACCTGCAATCCCTTGTTGGAGAAAGAACCATCCAAAAGACTCTGTTCATTGAATGTTGTCGTGCTTTGTACACGATCGATCTCGCTCATCAGCTGTTTCACTTCTGCCTGAATGTAGCTGCGGTCTGTAGATGTAAGTGTTCCGTTCTCACCTTTTACAGCCAGTTCGTTCATTCTCTGAAGCATATCCTGTACTTCATTCAATGCACCTTCTGCTGTCTGTA
>CAYXKS010000238.1:0-2150 GCA_964465725.1 uncultured Bacteroides sp.
GTTAAAATCGCGCTTGCAGGAAATCCGAACTGCGGCAAGACAACATTATTTAACGCACTGACCGGTTCCAACCAGTTTGTGGGTAACTGGCCTGGCGTTACGGTGGAGAAGAAGGAAGGTAAATTGAAGGGGAGCAAAGACGTGATCATCATGGATCTCCCGGGAATCTATTCTTTATCTCCTTATACTTTGGAAGAGGTAGTGGCAAGAAATTATCTGATCAATGAGAAACCGGACGCAATCCTGAATATTGTGGACGGTACGAATATCGAGAGGAACCTGTATCTGTCAACACAGCTGATAGAGCTTGGTATTCCTGTTGTGATGGCCGTGAACATGATGGACCTTGTCAACAAAAGCGGTGACAGGATTTCTCCGGAGAAGTTAAGCAAGAGCCTGGGATGCGAGGTTATTGAGATTTCTGCGCTGAAGGGCACAGGAGTTCAGGAGGCGGCTGACAGAGCGGTTAAGCTGGCTGGCAGGAAAGCGCAGGAGGTTGTCCACAAATTTGACGATAAGGTTGAGGAAGCCATCAGCAACGTATCGGCAATGCTGCGCGGTGTGTCTGAGGAACAGAAGAGATTTTTCTCCATCAAATTACTGGAAAAGGATTCCAAAATCAGTGAACAGATGACCAGTGCGCCGGATGTAAGCGCTGAGATTAAGAGACTGGAAGACGCTTTCGACGATGATACAGAGAGTATTATCACGAATGAGAGATACGTATATATTGCATCCATTATCAAGGAGTGTGTTGCTAAGAATAAACACAACACATTGACTACTTCCGACAAAATTGATAAGGTAGTTACGAACAGATGGGCGGCGCTCCCGATTTTCGTTTTAATCATGTTCGTTGTATATTATTTATCGGTAACGACGGTCGGAGGTCCTCTGACAGACTGGACGAACGACGTGCTGTTTGGCGAGATCATTCCGCCTGCGATCGAGAGTGTTCTTGTAAGTATTGGTTGTGCTGACTGGCTGCAGGGATTGATTCTGGATGGTGTTGTAGCGGGTGTTGGTGCTGTTCTTGGCTTTGTTCCACAGATGCTTGTACTGTTTATTCTGTTGGCATTCCTGGAGTCCTGCGGTTATATGGCGAGAGTTGCCTTTATCATGGACCGTATTTTCTGTAAATTTGGGCTTTCCGGCAAGTCTTTTATTCCGATCATGATCGGTACGGGTTGTGGCGTTCCCGGTATCATGGCTTCCCGTACGATAGAGAATGACAGGGATCGCAAGATGACAATTATGACGACTACATTTATTCCTTGTGGCGCGAAGCTTCCGATTATCGCATTGATTGCAGGCGCATTCTTTGATAATTCGGGTCTTGTCTCATGGGGAGCATGGCTGATCGGTATTGCTGCGATCATCTGCTCCGGTATTATACTGAAAAAGACTAAGATGTTTGCAGGCGATCCGGCTCCTTTCGTTATGGAACTTCCTGCATACCACATGCCTACGGTCGGAGCAGTTCTGCGCAGCATGTGGGAGCGTGGCTGGTCCTTCATCAAGAAGGCTGGTACAATCATTTTACTGTCCACCATCGTTCTTTGGTTCCTGATGACCTTCGGATGGACCGATGGCGGCTTCGGTATGCTGGAAGCAGAGCAGTTGGATTCCAGTATCCTGTCTAAGATTGGCAGCGCGATTGCATGGATCTTCACACCTCTCGGATGGACGCAGGCAGGAGAGGGCTGGAAGATGGCAGTTGCAGCGGTGACAGGTCTGATTGCGAAAGAAAATGTAGTAGCGACTTTTGGTATGTTGTTTGGATTCGCGGAAGTTGCCGAGGACGGCGCCGAAGTATGGGGAAGCCTGGCAGCAGTCATGACACCTGTTGCAGCATTCGGATTCCTGGCATTCAATCTTCTGTGTGCACCCTGCTTTGCGGCGATGGGAGCAATTAAGCGGGAGATGAATAATGGCAAGTGGTTTTGGTTTGCCATTGGTTATCAGACAATACTTGCCTATGTGGTAGCGCTGTGTATTTATCAGCTCGGCACACTGTTCACAGGCGGCGGCTTTGGAATCGGTACGATTGTAGCATTACTTCTGGTGATCGGTTTCCTGTATCTTCTGTTCAGGCCATACAAAGAGGCGGATTCTCTGAAAATAGATGTACGTAAGACGGCGAAGGCTGT
>CAYXKS010000238.1:2250-5724 GCA_964465725.1 uncultured Bacteroides sp.
TAAAATAAAGTGAGAATAATAATTTAAATTGTAAGGAGTTGATGACATGGGAACAGCAGTTGTATTGGCAATCGTAGCGGGAGTTGTAGGGCTTGCAGTCCGCAGTATGATTAAAGATAAGAAAGCTGGCAAATCTCTTCAATGCGGCGGAGACTGTGGACATTGCAGAGGTTGTCATTGACGGGAGAGAAGTATATTTTGAAGAAGGCGGGCAGGTAACTATTCAGCTTCAGACTTTGCACTCGTTGTAAAGCGAAAGCTGAGATGAACTGCCGTGCGGGCAGTCAGAACCAATCTGGCTGCCTCGCTTATTCTATAGGAAGTTCCTTCGCTTATTCGAGTTCGCGAAGCGAATCTTGTAAACGAGCTTTGCTCGTTTCTTTGTTTTCATCGTTTGAAAGACTCACCATCCACTTTTTTTGCCTGAAAATGATAAACGTCAGTGCCAACCGGACAAGCTCTTCCTGAGAAAGAATAAAATACACCCATCCGATGGAGAGATGGAATATGAAAGCGGTTATCAGACCTAAGGGAACTCCTACGAGCCATGTGCCGATCATATCAATGATCATGATGTAGGAGGTTTTGCCGCCGCTTCGGATAATTCCGCCTCCCAGAATCATGTTGGCCACTTTGACCGGTGCGAGTATTGCAAAGGCAAAAAGAAGTATGCTGGCGGTTGACTGCACGGACGGTTCCACTTTGTAGAGAAGGACATAAGGGGAACGCAGGCATATGAGGAGTACCGACAGCACAATGGAGCCTGCAAATCCATACCACATCAGTTTTTTGGACTGCTGGTATGCTGCGTCGTATTTCCTGGCGCCGAGCTGTCTGCCGATCAGGATTCCCGCTGCCTGGGAGACACCACTTAATGCACCGATAAACAGCCCCTGAACAGGCCCTGTCATAGACATAGCCGCCAGGTCTCCCTGGGCAAGATGTCCGTAGATAAAAGTGTTTATATTCTGGCCTACACTCCAGAGAAATTCATTGATTAAAATAGGGAGCAGCATCACAACAAACTGTCGGTAGCCGTCCAAGCCCAGCGCCAGAGAAAAATGCAGCGGCTTTTGGTCGTGCATTCTGATCTTACGAAACATTAATAAAATCAGCAGAAGATTGGCACACTGTGAGATTACGCTGGCAATAGCCGCGCCTGTCACACCCAAAGCAGGGAAACCGAAATGCCCGAAGATCAGTATATAGTTCAGGCCGGTATTTATGATGGCTGACGTTATTCCTGCATAAAGCGGATAGACAGCCCAATCCATGCAGCGGATCATAACGGCAAGAATGGAAGAAATTCCCATGGGAATATAAGTCCATACAATCCGAAGCAGGTATTCGGTTCCCGCGCGGAGTATTTCGGGATCATCCTTTATGTAGAGACTGACGATTTGACCAGGCAGCAGAAGACAGAGCAGCGTAAACAAAGCAGCGAGTACTACAACCACTACCAGATTGACAGACAGGCTCCGGTCTGCCATTTCGTCGTCCTCCATACCGAGATACTGAGAGATCATGATCCCGGCAATGGCGGCCACGGCGCCCAGAACGACGGAGTAGATGAATGCAGGACGCCCGGCGACTTCCACGGCGGCAACCGCTGTGCTTCCAAGCTGCCCTACCATTAACTGATCAATCATTGCAAAGGAAGACTGCAGCATAGACTGAAGCCCAACCGGAACAGCGATTCCTATCACAGTATAGAAGAAATTTTCTTTTTTCATAAACAGATACCTGCCTTTCCATCAAAGCATAATCAATCAAGCGTAAGTTTGCAAGTGGTTAAATGCATAACCCTCAGGTTAAATGCGTAACCTGTTATAATGTAAAATTTCTGATTTCGTTTACAGCAATAGGCAGTATGAGGCTGATTTTCGGGGACTGCAACTGTCAGTTGACAAATTTCCAAGAGTTCTTTATAGTCATTATCAGATGTTTCCTCCATAATAATAGTAAACGACATAACAATTTTTTGTTTCCGCTTCTTGCAGGAGCTATATATGGAAGCTTCTGCAAGGTCGAGAAAGAAATTCTTAGTGTCGTTAACTATAAATATACAAAATCCTTCTGCTTAGGAACTGATTGAAAATAACTTGCTTCTTTAGTTCTGGCAGGGAAAGGTTTTTGTTAAAACACAGGTCGTGAATAAGGAGGGTACAGACATGACGCTTGGAGAGAAAATATATGTGCTGAGGATGAAAAACGGGCTGTCTCAGGAGGCCTTCGGAGAAAAACTTGGAGTATCCAGACAGTCTGTCTCTAAATGGGAGACAGATCAGTCGGTGCCGGAGCTGGATAAAATAGTGATAATCAGTGATTTGTTTTCTGTCAGCACGGATTATCTGTTGAAGGAATCTGTAGGAGAAGAAAGTATTACATCAGAAGGAGAAGCCTTTGGATCGCAGAACAGCGATACCCAAGGGACGCGCATTATTATAGAAAAAGTCAGGATGTCCTATGAATACAAGAGCCAGAAGACCTGGAGGGGACTGCCGCTCATACATGTAAACATCGGATTGGGAAAGCGGGCCAAAGGCGTGATTGCGATCGGACTTGTATCGCAGGGGATTGTCGCAATCGGCCTGGTGGGGATAGGAGTGATTGCGCTTGCCCCGATAGGAGTCGGGCTGCTTCTGGCGGTCGGCGGAATGGTGCTGGGCGGTATTGCGGTGGGCAGCCTTGCGATCGGAATCATAGCGATGGGCGCTATGTGCCTTGGCTTATTTTCCATGGGCGCGCTGGCGGTCGGGCAGTTCAGCTTCGGTGCCATGGCGATTGGCCAGCAGGTTGCCATAGGGGATGCGGCACGCGGAGATATAGCGCTTGGGTTCAGTGAGGTCAGCGGAAGGATTTTTGAACAGGTGCAGAACGCAGACGGTAGTTTCGATTATCAGGGGATGCTTAAGGCGATCGATGAGAATGTGGCAGGATACTGGTTTATTTTCAAAGAATGGATGAAAGGGATTATTCGTTTGATGGCAGGGGTGTGAGACAAAAGTCCGGACTGATATTTGCACTGTTCTTTTCGTGGGAATCTGTGTCAGGAAAGACATGGAGAAGTAGGTAAGGAAAGAAACGAGATAAGAATTTGAACAAGAAGGAGGAACTATGCAAGGGTTATTAGTGTTGAATGCGATCGTACCATTTGTGATGGTTCTGGTAGGGGGAGCACTCAAGAAATTTCCGGTGTCGGATATGACATCGCAGAACGGATATAATACGCCAGTCTCGAGAAGATCGCAGAAACATTGGGATTGTGCACAGAAGATTGCTCCTGATATTTTTATATTGACAGGCAAGTGGCTGTTTGCTGTGGAAGCTGTGATAAGTATCGTTTTGCTGATGCTTGACATTTCTGTTGAGATTTCTATTATTGTGGGAAGCTGCATCGGGTTTGCGGCTCTCGTTGGGGCATTTTTTTATACAGATGCAAAGATAAAAGAACTGGTGGAAGGACAGCGATAA
>CAYXKS010000239.1:0-3230 GCA_964465725.1 uncultured Bacteroides sp.
ATTCGCAAAAGGGTAAGGCATGAATTGGAGACGAGGATTTTTGCCCCCTATCTGTCCCGTCATTTCTGGTGGATGGGCAACGGACGGGAGCCTATGAACAACTGGACGGTCTGGTGTACGCAGAATGTGCTGCTGGCAGTTTTTCTTACGGATACGGAGGATACGTTCAGAAGACGTGTGGTGCACAAGGCCTGCCAGAGTATCGATTATTTCCTGGCAGAGTACGGGGAGGACGGCTGCTGCGATGAAGGGGCGCTATATTACCGCCATGCGGGGCTGTGCCTTTTCAACGCGATGGAGATTTTGAATGCGGCCACCGGCGGTCATTTCGCGGCTCTTTACCGGGAACCCAAAGTGCGTAACATTGCCGCTTATATTATGAATGTACACGTGCAGGATAAATATTATGTGAATTTTGCGGACTGCTCTCCCGTTCCCGGAAGATGCAGCGCCAGGGAGTTTCTGTTTGAACAGCGCACCGGGAACCGGGACATGATGGCTTTTGCGGCCGGAGATTTCGTGGAAGGCCTGCCGGAGACGTTGCTGCTGCCAGCGGAGAACAATCTGTACTACCGGGTGCAGAACGCTTTTACGGCAGGGGAAATATTTGCTTATGCCGCCGGGGTGTCTGGGACGGCGGTCAGCTATGCCGATCTTTTTTATCCGAGTACGGGCCTGCTGGTCGCCAGAGACGAAGTTTATTTTCTGGCGGTGAAGGCGGGGAACAACGGGGACAGCCACAATCACAACGATACAGGCAGTTTCACGATATACAAGAACGGGACGCCGCTGTTTATTGATGTGGGAGTGGAAAGTTACACGAGGAAGACTTTCTCGCCGCAGCGCTATGAAATCTGGACCATGCAGTCGGCATACCACAATCTGCCTGCGGTCAATGGCTTTATGCAGAAGGACGGGAAGGAATACGGGGCGGCCGGCACCAAAACAAGGCTGGACGACGAATGCTGTGAGATCGAGATGGATCTTGCACCGGCGTATCCGCGGGAAGCGGGGCTTTCGCATTACTGGCGCAAAGTTACGCTGAAGAAGAGGAAGGAGATCCGGGTGTATGACCGGTTTGCGTTTGTGGAAACGGCTGCAGATGATGCGGATGCCGGAAACACCGGTGGGAAAGGACAGGTGGTTTTGAGCCTTATGACTTATGAGAAGGTGGTTCCTGCGCAGACAGACGACGGGCAGGAAGGGCTTATCCTTAAGATCGGCGAAAACGGCGCCATGCGCATTATGGGCGGAACTTATGTGAAGACAGAGGAAATCCCGGTGACCGACCCAAGACTGCAGACAGCCTGGGAACATGCGATTTACCGGACGTTGATCGAGGCGGCGGGAAGGGAAGTGGAGATTCTTATTTGGTAGCGGGAGAAGATGCAGGAGATATTCTAAATAATCATTGCAGAAGGAGTCACAGCATGGAAATATTATATAAGGAAATGCCGGTTATCACGGCGGAAGAGGTGGAGGAAGCGCTGCGGTTTGCGACCGGGCAGGTAGTGCGGAACCTGCCGCAGTTCACGGAAAAATTTCAGAAGGCATACAGCGAGAACGGATTCTATCAGCCGACCGGGAATTATGGCTGGACGACAGGCTTCTGGACCGGGGAGATCTGGCTGGCCTATGAGTACGCGAAGGAGAAGAGCAGGCAAGAAAAGGGCGAGCAAGAGAAAGGTAGGCAGGAGAAAAGCGAGCAAGAGAAAGACGGACAAGAGAAGAACGTGCAAGAGAAGGGTGAGCAGGATACAGGGATGTCTGCGCAGGCCGGGGCGCTGAAAGCGGCCGGTGAGGTGCAGGTCGCAAGTTTCCTGCACCGGATTGAGAATAAGATCGATGTGGATCATCACGATATGGGGTTTCTGTATTCGCCCTCCTGTGTGGCAGCGTATAAGCTGAACGGGAATATGGATGCGAGGAAGGCCGCACTTCTGGCGGCGGATCAGCTGATTGCCCGTTATCATCCGGTGGGAGAGTTCATCCAGGCCTGGGGGTCGATGGATGCGCCGGAGAATTATCGCCTGATCATCGACTGCCTGCTGAATCTGCCGTTATTGTACTGGGCGTCGGAGGAAACCGGAGACGACAAGTACCGGAAGATAGCGCAGAAGCACATCCACACAGCGGTAAAGAATGTGGTCCGGGAGGATTATTCCACCTGGCATACCTTTTACTTTGACAGAAAAACAGGAGCGCCTGACCATGGGGCAACCTGCCAGGGATACCGGGACGGTTCCGCCTGGGCGCGTGGACAGGCCTGGGGAGTCTACGGGTGTGCGCTGGCCTATAAGTATACGGAATGTGGGGAGTACATAGAACTGTTTCGGCATGTGACCCAGTATTTCCTGGAGCATCTGCCGCAGGATATGATTCCGTTCTGGGATCTGGAGTTTACGGACGGGGATGACCAGCCGCGGGATTCCTCAGCGGCGTCGATCGCGGCCTGCGGTATGCTGGAAATGATCAAATTTATGGATGAAAAGGAGGCCGCTGTTTATGAAAGGTATGCGCGCCAGCTGATGAAATCCCTGTATGAGCGCTATGCGGTGAAAGATCCGCGGGTGTCCAACGGCCTTGTGCTGCACAGCACCTATTCCAATCACTCACCGTACAATACCTGCGATCACTGCGGAGTGGATGAGTGTAATGCATGGGGCGATTATTTTTATATGGAGGCCATGACGAGGCTGCATAAGGATTGGAACTTATATTGGTAGAAGTGCTAATGGCGGATAGGGGCAGTTTATAGGAACTGTTGGAACAAAGATTGATGAAATCTTCGGGACAGCAGTTCTTGTTAATTTGTCATAATTTTCGTATAATAAAACTATTATTGGATGTTACTAAGTTTCGGGAGAGGCTATTTGGCTTGAGACTTGCGAAAATAAATGACGAAAGGAGATTATAAAATGTTAGCAGCAGTTAAAGGAGTTGTACAGGGGAATACAGTTGTTATTAAAGATGATGACATAAGAAAATATGATGGAGCCGAGGTAGTTGTCACACTGCTCGATTATCCATCAGCAAAAGTAAAAAAAATGCCTGTCGATTGGGATAGTTTTGCCAGGTCAAGCGAGCGTGGTAAAGATGTAGATGCTTATATGAAGGAGATGCGTGAGAATGATAGACTATAAAAAGGTATTTGTTGATACGGCTCCGTTCATATATTTTATTGAAAAGGATGATAATAATCCGCAGTATTATGAAAAGGTCAAAAAATT
>CAYXKS010000239.1:3330-5721 GCA_964465725.1 uncultured Bacteroides sp.
ATACGAGCAGAATATAAAGGGTTTAAGGCGATGGATGCTTTACAGTTAGCCGTTGCATGTTTATCCGCGTGTGATTTGTTTTTGACGAATGATAAGCAGTTAAAGCAGTTTAAGGAAATAGAATGCGTTACAGTAGAAGAGTTGGGGTGATTTTTTAGCAGGCACGCAATTTCAAAAAAGAGTATATAGGCACCCGCCGCCCTTTGAAAGGAGAGAAAATAACATGAAGAAATGGTATGACGAAGAATATGAGTGGGAAATAGAAGTGATAGGGTTTAATAAGGATAATGAGGAAACAGAAAGATTCTGCAGGAATGGTGAGGAGATTGGAGATAAATATACCTGTACTTATGGATGCCCGGTCAATGCGCAGGGACAGGGGATCTGTTCCAAGGTAATGATGATGATGTATCCTATTATGGAAGCTGTCAGAAGCGGCGGAGATTTAGAAAATATAGGCGGAGACAGCAGATACAGCAAGGTGATCATGTGCCCGGACGGCTGTGTCCTGTTCAGACTGACAGCAAAGCCGCTGGGGAACGAGAATTTTTTCAAGGGTAAATTTTTTGATTAATGCTTTATGGGGCAGGATAGGGCGCCGAACAACTTTCACCAGGAATTTAATGGATGGATCTGTGTATCAGACAAGGGTATATCCTGCCGTTGCTAAAACATCCATTGCCTTATGAAAGTTTTCCTTTTTCACAAGAATATAATCCGTGTTATAGGTTGAGACAGCGAAGATCCCGATTTCATTTTCAGCCAGTATTTTCGATAACTTTGACAGAATCCCGATCAGAGAAAAATCAAGTATCCCTTGAATGCGGAAACCCTTCCAGCCATCATCCCGGTCGGTTGCATGCAGCGGCGTATCATCGGTCAGGCAGACAAGTGAAATTTCTTCATCGGTTTTTCCGATGAAGAAAAAGTCGGCTTTCAGATCGATATCATCTATTGAAGCGACTTTGCAGACAGTTAAATCATAATCCAGCTTTTTGAGTTCCATGATTCCATTTCTCCCTGAAAAGAATTTGTATTATTCCCAATACTTAAAGTCATATCCACCTTCGGGTGCACCGATGCGATACCCCAATACAGCAGTTGCTCTGTCTTTGAAAAGCTGCAGCCATTCTTCTTGAGGCATTTCAGCATATAGCTGCAATATAAAGGAAGGAGTACTAGTTTTCGCCCAGGATAATTCTTATCAGATTCTTGTCCAATATGATAGTTCGATTCCATGGATTGATGATGACTCCGTTGATTCCATCCGTCTTTACAGCCAGCTCAAACAACTGTCTCATATTTCCAAGAAAAGTTGACATTATATGATCACTCCCCCGCATTTCCTCCTCAAAGCTTGTAAATGCATACCACCAGACGCTCCCGTCTTCTGTTTTAATGGTTTGGGCATTCATCTGTGCGGTTTCGGCGGATGCTTCAACTGCAACGACAAGTTGTCCTCCGGCGTTCATCTGACGACGGATTACCGTCAGGGTATGGGCCAGCATCTCTTGGGTTGGCTCCTGTTGTAAGGCATGGATTGCCATTTCTATTTTCGCATTCTCCTGCAAATCTTTATCCAATATTTTGGGGACCGTATGTTTTTTCTTCATTTACTTTTACTCCGATCTTTTTCTTGCATATAGAAGGTCGTTAAAATACCAATATAATTATAATTTATTTTTAACAGGCGCGCAATTCTGAAAAGTGGGCGCAATTATGCAAAAAAGGATAACGATAAAGCGCCGGATATAGTATAATCAAGTTATTAATTTATGCTTTAGGAGGCAGATCAGATGGAGATCAGGTATCAAAGACTAACCGAAAATGAATTGGCTTCATTTATTGAAATGAGAATCAATCAGTTACGGGAAGAGGGTGCAAAAGAAGACATTGATTTGTATCCTGCGCTGAAAGATTATTATAACCGTCACATGGCAGATGGAACATTTGTATCATGGATTGCGCTGGATGGTGATAAGATTATTGGAACCAGCGGAATGTCTTTTGTGGAAAAGCCGCCTTATTTCGGCTGTCCAAACGGTAAAATCGGGCTTCTTTCCAGCATGTTTACGGCGAGTGAATATCGGAGGCAGGGAATTGCGAGAGAACTCCTGTCAAGGGTAGTGCAGGAAGCGAAGGAATATGGCTGCGGAGTCGTACAGATTACGGCATCTGATATGGGAGTGCTTCTTTATGCAGACTTTGGATTCAAAAAGAATGGAAATTTTATGCAGTATAATCTATGACTTCGAAGTAGTGGTACAGATTTCCTTATTTGTGTAAAAGACTATCTCACCGCTTGCAGGGTTACACAACAATCACAAAGTCGCCTGCCTTTTGAGCCGCTCTTTGATCTGCCGGAGAAAAGTTTCATTCCCCACTACTTTG
>CAYXKS010000240.1:0-5699 GCA_964465725.1 uncultured Bacteroides sp.
GTAAGTTGTGCCGCGATCGTGTGGAATATTATCAGGATCTCCACAATTATGAACGTGCCATAACACAAAAAGACACGGTTATTGCTGAATTACAGGGCACAATTACAGATTTGCGCAGGACTATTGCTGAACAAAACACCACTATTACAGACCTACGCCAAACCATAGCTGAGCAAAATGCCACCATTACAGACCTGCGCAATACCATTGCTGAGCAGAATATCACATTGACAGGCCTGACCGACACGATAACTGATCAGAGTACTGTCATCTCTGGGCAGAACGTCAGGGTAACCGATCTGCACAGTGCCATTGATAAGCTGAATACTGTCGGTACACAGCAATATTCCGTAATTGCTGACCTGCATGCCATGGTACAGAAACTGCTTGATGAACAGGAAAAGAACAGAAAGTAGCTTAGCCGGAACTGTGGATTTCCCTGTATATGTTGCGTCATAGCGTCCGTTTATAACCGTTTAACCGACACAGGACTTTGCATTTACTGCAAAGTCCTGAGAAACTGCTCCTTGTTATGTCGTTTACCATACCTCATCCTTATTATAATTCTTATCCTGCTTTCCGAATCCTTATCGCCATATACTGGTTCCCCGGCAGTTCAATCTGGTTGTATCCTCTCATCACTCCGAGAGACTTGACCGTCATATTCCACGTATCGATCACTTCCACCTCGTAGTCGGCATCCTCCGGCAGCATGACCGGCCGGTAGGTAGGACGGCAGATGCCCAGATAGTGGATCGCATAGTCATAGCAGGTACCCATTCCTTCACCCGTATGTCCTCCGGCATATCCTACAACCTCGTCAAACAGCCCTTCACCTTTCGTCAGATATCCGCCCGGAACATCTTTCAGAATATCCAGCAGGAATTGAAGTCTTGCCGGGCTTTCACCTTTCAGCACTCCGCCGTGAGACCACCAGAGAATATCCTCCGGATCCATATAGGTCTCGCCGTGTCCACAATGTCCGCCACGCATGAATGCCTCCCAGAATCTCCTGACAAGTTCCTCAGCCGTAATATTGCCCCAGCCCAGACCAATATTACCCTCATAACAGATCTCATCCCACACAACAGGTTTCCCATATTTCTCAACGAACAGATCCGTGTCCTCGGTAGTCCTGTAGAAATCAACTCTCTGCAAGGAACAGTGTGTCACCCAATCTTTGGAAAAATCATAATTTGGACCACCATTGTGAATGGAAAGCAATCTGTGGAACGGATCGTTCGTGGACACGATCTGCCCGTAACGCTCCCAGTCTTCCAGTGTCTTGATCCTGATAAAATCAAATTCATTAGATAAAGACCACCACACATTTCTGTAAGCGCCATATCTCGCAACCACATACTTCAGATACCAGTCACAGGCTTCCTTGCCCATCTCATTCAATCCCCACTTATCATAGGGATGCATAAGGATCATATCTGCCTCGATCCCCATCTCCATAAGCTGTGAGATTCTCATATCGAATCTCTTGAAGTGCTCCACATTCGGCCTCGTATAATCAAAACCATAATCCTGCTCTGTCTCCTGCATACCCGGAAAACGCATCCTAAATGACGGCTCCTTCTCCACCAGTTCCGGGTCAAGTCCCTCGCCGTTTCCTCTCACGAAAGGATAAGTAAGCGGCTCAGTTCTGTTAAACTCATAGAACTTCGGGAAAAAGCAGAAACGTATTTTGTTGAAAGGGCTGTTCTTCAAAGTTTCCAGTGTCTGCTCCTGCCTCTCCATGGGCTGGTTCACCCACGCATAGCAAGTCGTACCGATGGAATAATAGGGCGTTTGGTCCGCATATCCCAGATGAACCTTGTCCACTACGACTACCGGCCCATGATTATTCGCTGACGGGGCCACCGCCTCGAAAGATCCCTCCGCATTCTCAATCTGATCAGAAAAATTCCCCTGAATCTTGTAAGTGTAAACTCCTTCATAAGACGGCATGAATCTTGCCTTGTATACGCCGTCCCCGTCATAAAATCCGTTGACAGTCACTTCTTCTTTGTCGCTTTTAAAGAGAACTGTCATCGTATAATCTCTGAAAGGGTTGCCGTCACTTTTTCCGTTACTAGCAACTTCAAACAATCCCCATTTTTCGATCTGCTGCATTCAGTCAACCTCCTTAATCTTTCTCTTTTTCACACTTGTGCCTCCATGTCTTCCCTGTCACAAATTTCCATGGAAAGTCCGGTGCAAGTATCAGTGCTTAACTGCACTTATGCACACAATACTTGCCATGCAGTTTGCATGCATGGCAAGTATACGCTCAGCGCAGCGGACGCGCAAAGCTGTTACATCATAGATGTTCTTTTCATGCTTTGGTTCTGATGAGTCCCACCGCATCCTTATATCCGTTATATTTCCTCGCGCTGGCCTCTTTATCCATCGCCGGCGAAACCTGATCCCACTTAATAGTATCAAAGATTTCTTCTCCCCACAATCCAAGAGCCATTCCGGCCATAAATGCTGCACCTGTTCCTGACAATTCCTCTATCCTTGAAATCGCGACTTCACTTCTGGCTATGTCGCTCTGAAACTGCATAAGATATTTATTTCTGGTGGGTCCACCGTCCACTCTGAGAACTCCTATCTTTTTCTGTGAATCTCTTTCCATAGCTTTCACAATATCGGCGATCTGGTAAGCGATACTTTCCAGGGCCGCCCTGACAAGCTCCGCCTTACCTGTCGTCCTGTCCATTCCTACGATAGCAGCCCTGGCATTGCTGTCCCAGTAAGGCGCTCCGAGTCCGGTAAAAGCAGGAATCAGGTACAGACCATCTTCCTTATTCGCCTCATTTGCCAACACTTCTGTCTCGGATGCGCTCTCAATCAGCTTCACATTATCTTTCAGCCAGGAAATAACCGCTCCGGTATAGTTCAGATTTCCTTCCAGAACATATTCCGGCCTGCCATTAATTCCCCAGGCCAGTGAAGTGACAAGGCCGTTACTGCTCAAGATAGGTGTATATCCGATATTCATCATGATCGAAGACCCGGTTCCATAAGTTACCTTCGTCATGCCATCAGACCTGCAGTTCTGTCCGAACAACGCCGCATGGGAATCCCCCATAACCGCATGAATCGGAATTGGCTCGGAAAAAACTCCCTCACAGTCTGTATATCCGAAACATGCGTTGGAATCCCTCACCTCAGGAAGGTTCTTAACATCAATTCCAAAAGCATCGCAGATCTCCTGGTCCCAGCTCAAACTGAAAATATTAAAAAGCTGTGTTCTCGAAGCGTTGGAATAGTCTGTCGCGTATACCTCTCCCTTCGTAAGTCTATAGACCAGATATGAATCCATAGTCCCGTGACAAATTTTATGCTCCCTTGCTCTCTCTGCCGCTCCTTCCGCATTCTCAAGCAGCCAGCAGATCTTCGCCGCCGTAAAATAAGGAGATAACTTCAACCCGGTCTTAAGTCTGACTTGCTCCGTCATGTCCTCTATTTCTTTCCGCTCGCAAATCTTTGCAGCCCTCGCGCACTGCCACACAATAGCGTGATCGACAGGTTTCCCCGTCTCCCTGTCCCACATGATAGCCGTCTCCCTCTGATTGCTGATTCCGATACCGGATACATCATCCGGGCTGACCTTAGCCAGTTCAAGAACGTTCTTAATCACTTGAATTGTGTTCTGATAGATCTCTTCCCCGTCGTGGGACACCCATCCCTGCTCATTGACAATCTGTCTGTGCGGCAAGTCCGTTCTGATGCACAGTTCACCCTCTTTATTAAAAAGCAGTGCCTTGGTTCCCTGTGTACTCTGATCAATACTGATTATATATTCTTTCCCCATACTTACTCTCCGTATATTGCCCCAGCTATGCTATATATAGCATTTCTAAAGCTCTTCATTCTATTTACACTATCTGTTATAGTTCAGATTCTCTACGGCCGTCTTCGCAATCCCTTCTCCGTTCAATCCATAATAATCAAATACAGCGCTGGATTTCCCTGTAATCACATGATCATCCGGCAGTGCCATCGTAATCACTTTCTTCGGACAGTTGGCGCTCACTTCCACCGCAACCGAACTTCCCATTCCGCCATAAGGAGCATGTTCTTCCACAGTAATAACCAGCTTCGCGCTCTTTGCCGCTCTCACAACCGTGTCTGTGTCAAGCGGTTTTACACAGTACATATCGGCCACAACCGCCTTGATTCCCTTTTCTCCAAGGATTTTCGCCGCTTCCAGGGCGGGCCTTACCATCTCTCCGCATGCGATGATCGCAACGTCATTCTCCGCATCAAGATTCCCGTGCACTGTTGCTTTGTCCATCTCAAACGGACAATCTGTCTCACTATAAATATCCTCCACCGGATTGCGCCCTACTCTGACGTAGGCCGGTTTCTCATCCTGCAGCAGGCTCTCAATCAACTTGGCAGTCTGGAACCTGTCGCTGGGCAGATATACTCTCATATTCGGAATCGCGGACATCGCTGCAATATCCTGCGCTGAATGATGGCTCATACCCAGTTCTCCGTAACTGATACCACCGCTGATTCCAATCAGCTTAACGTTCGTGTTGGAATACGCCACATCAACTTTAGCCTGCTCGTAACTTCTCGTGGAGATAAAACAAGCCGGTGAAAAACAATACGGCTTTTCTCCGCAATGTGCCATTCCCGCAGCAATACTCACCAGGTTCTGTTCCGCGATACCCACCTCAATGGACTGCTCCGGAAATTCATTGAAGAAAGGAGTCATGGATGCCGATCCTCTGGAATCGGAACATAATGCATAGATATGTTTGTCTTCTTTGGCGTGAGCCATAAGTGTCTCGCAGATCGCCTGCCTGTTCGGAATCTTATTCATGAAGTACACCCTCCTTCTTTGCTTCTAACGCTTTCACTATCTGTTCGGCTTCTTCCTGTGTCGGCACATGATGATGCCATGCGGCCTTATTCTCCATAACCTCTCCGCCGCCATAACCTTTGATTGTATTGGCAATAATACAAGTCGGCCTGTCCGTCACCGTCTTCGCCTGCTCGAATGCCTCATGCATTTTCGCAATATCATTTCCCTCTGCCTCGATCACATTCCAACCGAAACTTTCAATCTGTGCATGAAGATTCTCGTGTGTCATAACCTCCTCTGTCGTGCCGGAAATCTGCAGATGATTTCTGTCCACAACTGCACACAAATTCGCCAGCTTGAAATGCCCCGCTGCCATGAAACCTTCCCACACAGAACCTTCTGCCACTTCACCGTCACCCATAACTGTATAGACACGGCTGGGTCTGTTCTCTTTCCTGCACGCTAATGCCATTCCCACGCTTACCGGAAGGCCATGTCCCAGAGATCCGGAATTCATCTCGATTCCCGGAAGCTCATTATTCGGATGCCCGATAAATTTGGATCCAAACTGTGAGAACTCATTGACAACCGTCTCTGTCTCAAAGAACCCTTTTGCGGCAAGCACCGCATAATAGCTTTCTACAGAATGTCCCTTACTCATAATAAAATAGTCTCTGTCCGGATCATCCTGATTCTCCGGACTGACATTCATCTGGTCAAAATATAATGTTACAAGCGTATCCATTACGGAAAAATCTCCGCCTATATGACCGCCGCCGGACTTCATAATCATATCCAGAACGACTTTCCGAAGTTCAAGTGATTTAACTGTTAATGCTTTTGCATCAAATTCTGGTTTATTCATTTTTACCTCCATGTTCGTATTTGT
>CAYXKS010000241.1:0-5693 GCA_964465725.1 uncultured Bacteroides sp.
GGGGATAAAATGCGATTGAATCTCATTCCGTGACCGGCCTTTTTTCAGCAGTTCTCAGTCGATGACCTGTACTTTTTTCATGGAAAAGCTATGATAGACAGTGAAAGGAGGCAGTAAAACATGAATCAACAAAAAATTGGTCAGTTTCTAAAAACATTACGAAGTCAAAAATCCATTACACAGACAGAACTTGCCGAAATCCTGGGGGTTTCCAACAGAAGCATTTCAAGATGGGAAAATGGTACAACGATGCCAGACTTTGATCTTGTGATTGAACTGGCAAAATACTATGAGGTGGAAGTCGGAGAAATATTGGATGGAGAAAGGAAGGATCATATGGATATCAAAACAGAGGAAACAATGCTAAAGATTGCCGATTATAACAATATTGAACGGGAGTTTTTCTCAAAAAGAATGTGCATCATGTTTTCGGTTGCAATTCTTGGAATGGTTGTTTTTGCAATAATATATCTTCTCGGACTGGAAAGAATCCAGCCCTATGCGTCGATCGTCAACGTTACCAGCGGATTTGTGTCTGGCACGCTGATAACAGGACTTGCATATGCCAGCCGATACATTGTAAAGCTGAAAGCATCCAGAACGCGTCTGATAACATCCCTGCGGAATTTGAAGCAGAAAAGCTAATAATCTTATGGGAGTATGCCATTATTACAGTGAAATACCCCGCAGCAAGCTACGGGGTATAACGGAGAGGTGGACAGCGCTATGCGGGCATACTCCGACAAGGAAAAGGAACGCATGAGAGAACTGCAGGAGTCTTATCAGAATGAGACCGCAAAGCCGGAAAACATGATTCAGGAGGTGGACAGCGCGGAGGATGTGACAGAAGGAATGCTCTGCTATATCAGGTCTACGGGAGGATATTATCTGCCGGACAGGGAGCTTTCGGATGAGGAGCTTCTGGAGATCATTGACTGTAATTTCCGGATTGCCCTCAACATGAACGGGAAGACTGCTGCAGAATATGAGGCGGAGGACCGTGCCGAGAGGGCCATGCTTGAGGAGAAGGTGCGGGCAGCAAACGGAATCAGTGAGAAAGAAGCCATAGAGATTGCAAGGAAGGCATTGGAGACTGATCTTGGCGAAAAAGGAAAGGAAATGGAATTAATCATAGACGAAACTTATGGCTGGAGTTCGGATTTATGTGTGGCAGACTGGAGCGAGATTAAGGAAAAAGACAAAGGAGCGATTGTCTATTCCATTGGATTCAACAATGCGAAAGATGGGATAGATTTGATCAATGACCTGCTTAATTACAATTGTGTGGTAAATTCTGCGGATGGCAGGATTCTGGAGGCTTATACAGTACAGGGGTGGGATCATACTGTCTACTATGAGCATTAATTTACAAAGAGAAGGGTTCTGTATGTCATTGATGATTGAATTTTAAATCCTGGCAATGTAAGATTTAAATAAAGCCTTACATTGCCAGGATTTGAGAATGATGTAGATTAACAAAGACAAAAGTAGGAAGGAGGTTTCTGTGAAAAGGTGTCTTTTACTTGCAGAGATCAGCATGATCGTGCTAACATTGATGGGATGCAGCGATGAAACGTCGGAGGTACCGGACATCAAAATAATACAGTCGGATAAGGAAGTGCATTCTTCTGGTGCGGATAATTCTTCCGATGAAAAAGATTCTGTCAGAGGAAATGATTCTTCCGATGAAAATGATTCTTCCGATGAAAAAGGTTCTGGCGGTGAAAACGATTCTTCCGGTGTAGAACACATAGAGGAAATCCTCAGCGATCTTTATGACGAAGCGACAGATACAAATACATTGAGAAGTCTGGATATGACTCAGCGCATGGTGAGCAGGCTTGGAGAAAATGGTTATGTGGCCGTTGACAGTGGAAATCAGGTTGACATGACACAGGCAGAGCAGGCGCTCGCGTTTTGCAAAGCAGTAGATGGAGAAGAGACTGCTGAACTGACAATTATAGTGGTTATGGAGATGGGGATTCGCAAGTTTGATTTGAAAACTGAGGACGGCAATGTGACTGTTGTCAGGGGATATTATCAATATGACCAGAATGGACGTCTGCAAAACAGAAGCACAGTAAGTTACCCGGCGGACTTCTGGCAGTATACAGAGGAAGGATATTTAATCTTTGAGGGAAGTTACTTTTCAGATGAGAGTTATGTTCTGACCTTAAGTGACGCACCGGAACATACAGTGCTCCGGATTCTGTCTTTGGATGAGAAGTGCAGGGAATATAACAGAAAGTATATCCTGCCTGTTGGTTATGGGAAGAACAACTTGTTTCTCTGTGATTGGAGTGAGAATGATTTCGGAGATCTGGATTTTTACGATTTATTTGACAGGTTCTATCCGATGATACATGGCCAGCCAGTGCCGTATATGGCGGATGAGAATTTAGGCGTCGGGGCAGTCTACCAGGTACCGGAAGAATTATTTGAAAATGTGATCGGGGCTTATATCAATACAGACAGTGAAACGCTCCACTCCAAAACAACATATATTCCACAGTCCGCCGCCTATGAGTATAGGCCGCGGGGTTTTTACGAGGCGGAATATCAGGATATTGCGTACCCGGAAGTAGTGGGTTATACGGAGAATGAGGATGGGACAGTCGTGCTTCGCATCAATGCAGTATATCCCAATGGAAATACGTCTAAGGAGTTTTCACACACAACTGTAATCCGTCCATTAAATGAGGACAGCTTTCAATATGTGTCGAATGAGATGATCTTGCCGGAAGAAGATTATAGTATTTGGTGGCATTCCAAACGGCTGACAGAGAAAGAATGGAAAGAGATATACTGAAATCTGTCGATTTTAAGTTATAGGGGAGAATCTGTAGCGGATATTAAATTCAGAGTGTCTGAAGTGGATGCAGGGATTGAAAGTGGCGAAAGTACCGATGCAGACAAATAACGGGAGGGAAAATGGCTGCGGCAGACAAAAATCAAGAGAGAGATGAGCTTCACCGGGCGATTTGGGCAATAGCGGACGAACTGAGAGGTGCTGTAGATGGATGGGATTTCAAGAACTATGTCCTTGGAGCTATGTTCTATAGGTATATCTCTGAGAATCTTACCGCATATGTAAATCAGAGAGAATCAGAAGCGGGAAATCAGGATTTTAATTATGAAAAACTATCGGATAAAGATGCACAAGAGGCTAAGGATGGACTGGTTCAGGAAAAAGGTTTCTTCATTCCTCCAAGTGAGTTATTCTGTAATGTCAGATCACGTGCTGCACTGGATGAGAATCTGAATGAGACCTTAGAAAAGGTATTCAATCATATTGAGGAGTCTGCCAAGGGTAGTTCGTCTGAGAATAGTTTTGCAGGACTGTTTGATGATTTTGATATAAATAGCAATAAGCTGGGAAGCACTGTTGCCAGGAGAAATGAAAGGCTTGTCAAGTTATTAGATGGAATTGCAGCGATGAATCTTGGATCCGTAAAGGATCATAATATCGATGCTTTTGGTGATGCTTATGAGTATCTCATGACAATGTATGCTTCCAATGCGGGGAAGTCGGGTGGCGAATTCTTTACACCTGCGGAGGTCTCAGTCCTTTTGACGAGGCTTGGAACTGTAGGTAAAAAGAAAGTCAATAAGGTGTATGATCCTGCATGTGGATCCGGATCCTTACTCTTAAAAGCGGAACAGATTCTCGGAAGAGATGCTGTTACGATAGGATTTTTCGGCCAGGAAATCAACATCACCACTTATAACCTTTGCCGGATTAATATGTTTTTACATGATGTTGGATTCGACAAGTTTAATATTAAGTGTGAGGATACACTGAAAAATCCACAACACTGGAATGATGAACCATTCGAGTTAATCGTATCGAATCCGCCTTATTCCATTAAATGGGAGGGAGATGATAATCCTCTTTATAGAAACGATCCGAGATTTGCTCCGGCAGGAGTCCTGGCTCCTAAGGGGAAGGCTGATCTGGCGTTTGTAATGCACTGCTTATCGTGGCTAGCGACGAATGGTACAGCAGCAATTGTATGCTTTCCTGGCGTTATGTACCGGCCTGGTGCAGAGCAGAGGATCAGGAAATATATGATTGATAATAATTTTGTGGATTGCGTGATACAATTACCTGCGAATCTGTTTTTTAGTACGACTATAGCTACGTGTATTCTGGTGCTGAAAAAATCAAAGAAGGAAAATAAAACACTGTTTATTGATGCTTCAAATGAATTTGTCAAGGTCACGAACAATAATAAGCTGACAGATGAAAATATTGACCACATTATAGACGTGTTTGAAAGGAAAGCGGAAGAAAAGTATTTCTCAGCTTATGTTACAAATGAGGCTATTGCGGAGAATGATTACGTATTATCTGTTTCGAACTATGTTGAATTGAAAGATAAACGGGTTGATATAGATATTGACGAATTAAATGCTGAGATAGACAGGGTTGTCGACTATGAAGAGCAGCTTCGGAGAGAAATTACACAGATAATAAACGGGCTGGGAGGCATTATATGAGCAGCCTTTTACACCTTCTGAATACCCTGTGCCCTCAAGAGGTGCGATATTATGAGTTGGGCTCTGTCACAAACGTACTGAGAGGGAAACGCCTCACGAAAAAAATGTTGGCGGAAGATGGAGAATATCCTGTTTATCATGGAGGATTGGATCCAATGGGATTTTACAATGATTATAATCGCACTCCAGGTACTGTTATGGTAATTAATGTAGGGGTATCTGCTGGAACCGTGGGATATTGCGAGAGAGAGTTTTGGTCTTCGGACGGTTGCTATTGTATAGATCATTGTGATCTGATTTTGGATAAGTATATGTTTCATTGGCTGTCGAATTCAGAACCTTTTCTTAAATCTCAGGTAAGGGTTGCCGGTATACCTACGCTTAATAGAAAGGTACTGCAGCATATTAATGTGGCTGTTCCGTCGATTGAAATTCAGAAAGAAATCGTACGTATTCTTGATTCTTTTGTTGAATTGCCCGATGTCCTTGAAAAAGAGATTGGTTTAAGAAAACAGCAATTTGAATATTGTCAGTATGTATTATTTAAGGGGAGCGATTCGGCAGAAAGAATAAAATTATCGGAGTGCTGTAATTTGGAAAAAGGAAGGACTCCTATCCAGAAGGCTGTTCCCGGAGAGTATCCGCTTGTTGTGACAACGTCGCAAAGAAAAAGTTCTTCTGATTATCAATTTGACCAACCGACAGTATGTGTGCCTTTAGTGTCTTCAAGAGGGCATGGTGTTGCTTGCTTAAATCAGATTTATTACCAGGAAGGTAAATTTGCATTAGGAAACATCCTATGTGGCGTAACGCCCCAAAACAGCAATTTTTTATCGGCTGAATACTTATATTATTACCTGAATTTTAAGAAAGATGTTCTTATTGTTCCACTGATGAAGGGCGGAGCAAATGTATCATTAACTGTAAATGCATTAAGGGGTGTGGAAGTTGTAGTTCCCCCCATAGAAGAACAGAATCGAATGATAGCGAAATTAAAGCCCTTTGAAGAACTCATAAACGAGATCTCAAAGGAAATTAAAATGAGGAAGGAGCAGTTTAGCTACTTTAGAAGGAAATTGTTCAAGTGCATGGAAACGTAGGCAATGCGAAAAGATAGCAAGGACATAGCAGAGACAAAGGGGCGGAATAACACGCCCCTGTAAATATAGCTATCCTTTATTATATTGATACTT
>CAYXKS010000242.1:0-5679 GCA_964465725.1 uncultured Bacteroides sp.
GTAAATTTCGAGCTTAGTACCGCTGCTTTTGTAATCGAGCGAAAGCGCGTCCTTATAACTACTACATAATGTCAGACGCGTCCGGATTAACCAAATCACATTTTCCCATCTACATAAACAAAACAGGCATATTGTCCTCAAATTGTTGTGACGCTGTAATCCGCCACACCCGTGGACGATAACCTGTTCTGTTCTATACTGTTTTGTAATTATAGTATTTATACGTTTATTTTTTTGCAACATGCAACCGCCAGTGATCCAGGGCCAATATGGCAGGCAATACTAAGTGACAACGGATCCATATTGATATCAAAGCCCGGAAACTGCTCCGCCACCTCATCCCGAAGCTGTATCGCCGCATCCAGATCATAGGTATAGGCGATCTGCAGCCATATATTATCCTTGCGCGCGCCTCCGAAGCGCTTCTCCATATCGCCCCGTATCGCATTGATCATCATCGACTTGCCCTGTGAAACCGTTCTCGCCTTGGCGAAGGCGTCCAGTTTCTCCCCCTGTATCTGCAGTACTGGTTTCAATCGAAGGATTGTGCCCAGCGCTGCAGCCGCCGGTGTAATTCTGCCGCCCTTTTTCAGGTAATACAATGTATCCAGCATAATATAAATGCTGGAATTAAACTTGTCCTCCTCCAGAAACTGTTTGATCTGCGCGGCATCCATTCCCTTCTCCACCAGAGACAACGCATCCAGTGCAGACTGCCTCTGAGTCACTGATATCCGCTGGTTGTTGACTACCTGGACCCTGCCTTCATAATCCGCCGCCAGCATAAGCGCGCTCTGGCAGGAACCGCTCAGGCCGCTGGACATGGGAATGTGTACGATTTCCTCGTAATCCTGTAATAGTTCATCCCATAACTTCATCACCGAGTCAGGAGACGGCTGGCTGGTCACCACATCCGCGCCCGAAGCAAGTTTCTCATAGAATTCTTTCTGGGACAACGTGATATCTTCAAAAAAAGTCTCATTATCGATCATAAAGGGCATGGGAAGCACATACACTCCCATCTCTTTTGCCTGTTTCTGTGTAATTCCACTGTTACTGTCGGTAACAATCGCAATCTTCTTCGCCATATCTGTCACATCTCCACCATTCAAATATAGTAATCCACCTACCTATCCATATTACTTTTAGATGGTTCTAAAGTCAACCTCATTTATTTGAGATTTCTCCAAATACTGCCCTAAACAGGCATACTGATCTGACGAAAGCGAAGCATCTTCGGCAAAAATCCGGTCTGCCCAGTCACTGGCACGCTGCAGGATGGCCGCATCCTGAAAAATATCCCCCAATGTGAATTTAAGCGCACCGCTCTGTCTAATTCCGAACAAATCTCCCGGGCCCCGCAGCTTCAGATCCTGACTTGCAATATAGAACCCGTCGTTGGATTCATTCAGGATCTTAAGCCTCGCCATCGTCTCCGGTTTCTTCGACTTGCTCATGAAAATACAGTAGGACTGAGCGTCTCCCCGCCCTACGCGTCCGCGCAGCTGATGTAACTGTGCCAGGCCGAATCGCTCCGCATTCTCCACCATCATTACGGTGGCGTTTGGCACATTAATTCCCACTTCGATTACGGTAGTTGAGACCAGAACATCAATCTGATGGGATGCAAAAGCCTCCATGATCCTGTTTTTCTCCGCTGGCTTCATCTTTCCATGAAGCGCCGCAATCTGAATCGAAGAGGAAAGACTTCCCTTCAACTTTGCAGTATAGGAGACGACATCCTCAAGTTCTGCCATCTCCCCTTCTTCCACCATAGGACAGATAATATAAACCTGATGCCCGGCAGCAACTTCTTTTTCAATAAAACGATATGCTGTCTCTCTGTAAGAAGTGTTCACCACACAGTTTTTGATCGGCAAGCGGTTCGCCGGGAGTTCATCGAGAACAGAGATATGCAGGTCCCCATACAGGATAATCGCCAGTGTACGCGGAATCGGCGTTGCGCTCATAACGAGAACATGCGCCATATTTCCTTTCTGCGCCAGGCTCTCACGCTGCCTGACGCCGAATCGGTGCTGTTCGTCCGTAATCACAAGAGCTAGATTACGATACGACACCTTATCCTGTATCAACGCATGGGTTCCCAGGATGATATTGGCGTCTCCACTTTCGATTCGCGCATAGATTTCCCTGCGTTCTTTTACAGTCGTGGACCCTGTCAGCAGTACGGGATGGATCGGAAGCTGATACTTTTTCTGTAGCTGCAATAACGTCTCGTAGTGCTGCGCTGCAAGCACTTCTGTCGGCGCCATCATGGCTCCCTGACACCCGTTGGCCACACACATGATAAGAGCCAGAAAGGCAAGAATCGTCTTCCCCGATCCCACATCCCCCTGAATCAGACGGTTCATCACATGGTCAGACATCATATCCGATTGTATTTGTTCCCAAACTCTCTGCTGGGCGCCTGTCAGACGATAGGGAAGCGCTTCTATGAGACGCTTTGTCTCGGCGACTTCTATCATCGGATACGGATTTCTGATCTCCTGATTCTCTTCCCGCATCCTGCGCAGCATCAGGATAAAAAGCAGAAACTCATCAAAAACAAGCCTATCCCGTGCCCGGACCAGTGCATCTTTGCTCTCCGGAAAATGCATCTGCCTTATCGCCTGTTCCAGGGTACAGAAACCGTTGGCCTCCCGGATCACCTCAGGAAGATAATCATCCGGAAACTGACCGCCATCGATCACCTGCCTGACGGCTTTCGTGATGGCATTGTTGCCAAGTCCTTTTGTAAGAGCATACTGTGGCATCATGCGGCCGACTAGCTTGCCATATTCCTCCGGTTTGTACATTTTCGCCTGCTCCATGACCAACCGGCTGCCTTTCTGCTGCAGATAGCCACGAAAAATATACTGGGTATCCCTCTTAACACTGTTCTTCAGATAAGGCATATTAAAGTAAGTCATATGCAGCACATCGCCCCCGACACAATCCACCTCAAAGGAAGTGATGCTTAGCCCCCGCACATGCCTGGTGGCAATATTTCCCCTGATTCGTCCGGAAACTGCCGTCAGTTCATCCGAATCCGCTGTCTTCAAATCCACCGGCTCCGCAAAAAACTCATAATCCCTCGGATAGTAACCGAGCAATTCTTCGGTCGTTGTGATATGTATTTTTTCAAACAGCTTTGCTGTTTTCTCGCCGATGCCTTTTAAAGCCGTAATTTTCATAAAATATCCTTCAAAAAAATTCCCTGATGAGAAAATGGTAAGGTAAATTCTGATCAGGGAAGATGTTTATCATATATTATCTGTATTTCAAAAAACAGGACGGAGTGACGCTCCTCTTCCTGGTTTTGGCCTATTCAGCCGACACAATATAATAATAGATCGGCTGTCCGCCGTACTGCAGCTCGATATCGCATCCAGGATACTTGTTCTCTACTTCTGTACGCAACTTCTTAGCGTCTTCCTCCTGAATCTCGGAACCATAATAAATGCTGATCAGCTCTCTCTCTTCGGACATCATCTCAGCGATCATCTGCAGAGTCACTTCCGAAATAGCGATACCCACGGAAAGGATTCCCTTGTCACCGATACCCATGAAATCTCCCTGCTTAATATCCTTGCCGTCAATGCTGGTGTCACGCACCGCATAAGTGACCTGACCGGTGGAAACATTGGCAATTTCACCTGTCATAGCCGCCTCATTCTCTTCCACACCTAAATCCGGCACGTAGTTGATTACCGCTGTGATTCCCTGAGGAACCGTCTTCGTAGGGATCACCACAATCTTCTTGTCCTTCACAAGAGATTGTGCTTGATTAGCCGCCAGGATGATATTCTTATTGTTCGGCAGAATGAAGATCGTATCGGCATTGACCTGATCAATGGCATTGAGCATGTCTTCTGTGCTAGGATTCATAGTCTGACCGCCCTCAATGATATAGTCCACTCCAAGACCTTTAAAAATCTCGTTGATACCGTCGCCCACAGATACCGCGATAAATCCCACGTCCTTCTTGGGCTGTTCCTGTACATCTGGTTCCGGTACCTTGACCGCCTTCTCCTCCTTCTGGGACATTTTGAAGAGCTTCTCCTGGTGTTCTAAACGCATGTTGTCTATCTTCATATTGGAGAGCGCACCGTATTTCAATGCCTTCTGAATCGCAAGACCGGGATCGTTGGTATGTACATGTACCTTTACCACATCCTCGTCTGCAACTACTACGATAGAATCACCGATGGATTCCAGATAAGCTTTGAAATCCATTTCCATCTTAATATTGAATACTTTGTTGAGCATAATAATAAACTCGGTACAGTAACCGAATTTGATTTCGGCGTTTGCCTGTGCCTCCAGGTTCCCTCCGGATGTTCTTCCGGTGACGGGCGTTGTACTTACCGTATCCAGCGAAAGATCAATCTCCTTACCGAGAAAGGCATCGTATGTCCCCTTCAGAACCTGCATCAGCCCTTGACCGCCAGAGTCAACAACTCCCGCCTGTTTCAGGACAGATAGCATTTCCGGTGTCTGCTCTAAAACCTCATCCGCACGGGCAATAATCTGTGCCAGGAATTCGACCATATCTTCCGTACCATTGTCAACCAGTTCCCGTGCCTTGATTGCCGCGCCTTTGGCTACTGTCAATATCGTGCCTTCCTTCGGCTTCATAACCGCTTTGTAAGCAGTTTCTACGGCTTTCTCCATAGCTGCCGCCAAAACCGGAATCGTGATCTCATCGTATTCTTTGACACCTTTCGTAAAACCACGGAATAACTGTGATAAAATAACGCCGGAGTTTCCTCTCGCCCCTCTTAAGGACCCGGAGGAAATCGCCTTGCACAGAGACCGCATATCAATAGAACCCGTATTATTTAAAGATACAACCTCTCTCGCCGCAGACATAATAGTCAATGTCATATTCGTTCCGGTATCACCATCCGGTACCGGGAAAACATTCAGTTCATTAATCCATTCTTTCTTGCTCTCAAGATTCTTTGCTCCTGCCAGGAACATTTTTGCCAGCATACCGGCATCAATCGTATTCGAAGCCACCTTACACTTCCTCCCTTAGTCAATCACTTTCACACCTTCGACGAAGATGTTTATCTTTTCTACTTCAATTCCGGTAAATTCTTCCACTTTGTACTTCACGCTGTCTATCAGATTGTCCGAAACTGCAAGAATGCTCACACCGTAAGAAACAATAATATGAAAGTTCATTGTCAATTTATTATTATTTAAAAATACCTGAATGCCGCGCGTCATGCTGTCTTTCCTGAGTAATTTCACGAGTCCATCCTTAACGCTCATGCCTGCCATACCGACTACACCGAAACATTCCATAGCCACTGTACCGGCAAACTGTGCAACGACTTCCTGATCAATAGAAATATTCCCCATATGTGTGTCCATTGAAGAGACTTTCATAAGCTACCTCCTTATTATTCTGAATATACATCCATATTATAACCTGTTTGATTAAAAAAAGAAACATGATTTCAGGCAAAATATGTAATTTTCGCTTGCATTCCGTTTTACTTTCTGCTATTATACAAATGTTGTGTGAGTATAAAACGCAAATAAAGAATCGATTGTATCGTTAGGAGGTGCAAAGATGGCTAAATGTGATATTTGTGGTAAGGGCGCTCATTTTGGAAATAACGTAAGCCATTCTCATAGAAGATCTAACAGAATTTGGAATTCTAATGT
>CAYXKS010000243.1:0-1963 GCA_964465725.1 uncultured Bacteroides sp.
TTACAAAGCAATGTAATTGCATTGTAAATTTTCACCTCGCTAAGTGCCGGCGTTTTCCAACGGTCCTCAGGAGAATTACATCATGTCAGACGCTGTGTATTGGCTTAACTTAATGACATTGGTGAAGGAATCCTGACAGTTTTGCCGGGACTTTGCACGAAACGGGCTGCTTCCGTAACAGTTGCATGGAATCTGAAAGGAAGGTATAAAGTACCATGATACTCTCTGTCAGCAATATTCATAAATCATTTAATGAGATACCTGTTCTTAAGAATGTTTCTTTTCATATTGAAGATTACGATAAAACTGCTATCGTAGGCATTAATGGCGCCGGCAAGACGACCCTGCTGCGCATCATTATGGGAGAACTGTCCGCAGACGAAGGTGTTGTGACTCTCTCACGCGATAAAACCATCGGTTATCTGTCCCAGCATGAAGCAGTGTCGGGTGAGAATACCATCTACAACGAACTGCTGTCCGTGAAGCAGAATATCATCGATTTGGAACAGAGGATACGCTCGATCGAACTGCAGATGAAAACCGCCTCCGAAGATACTTTGCAGCAGCTTATGAACTCCTACACAAATCTCACCCATGAGTTTGAATCAGCCAACGGATATGCATACAAAAGTGAACTGGTCGGAGTATTGAAGGGCCTGGGATTTGATGAAGAAGAATTTCAAAGATCTGTCTCCACCCTCTCCGGCGGGCAGAAAACCCGTGTGGCATTGGGGAAACTGCTCTTACAAAAGCCCGACCTGATCATTTTGGATGAGCCTACCAACCATCTAGATATGTCCTCCATCACATGGCTGGAAACTTATCTGCTCAACTACAGAGGCGCCGTGATCATCGTCTCCCATGACCGTTATTTCCTGGATCGCATTGCCAATAAAGTGATTGAACTTGATAATACAAAAGCCACCGTCTTTACAGGAAATTATACGGACTATGCGGCAAAAAAGGAGATGCTGCGCGCCGCCGAATATAACGCCTACATGAAACAACAACAGGAAATCAAACACCAGGAACAAGTGATCGAGAAGCTGCGCTCTTTTAACCGTGAGAAATCGATCCGTCGGGCGGAAAGCCGTGTCAAGATGTTAGACAAGATTGAAGTCCTTGAGAAACCTACAGAGATCCGCGCCGATATGCACCTTAGGCTGGAACCCAAGTATCCCAGCGGCAACGATGTCCTGCATGTGGAGAATCTCTCGAAATCTTTCGGCTCCCTCACGCTGTTTGAGCACTTGGATCTCGATATCAAAAAAGGGGAACATGTGGCTATTATCGGTGATAACGGCACCGGCAAGACCACCATCCTGAAAATAATCAATGAACTTGTGGCCCCCGATACAGGTGAGATTCGCCTGGGCAGCAATGTGGCAATCGGTTACTATGATCAGGAGCATCATGTATTACATATGGATAAAACGCTGTTTGAGGAAATTTCCGATGATTATCCGGCTCTCACCAACACCGAGATCCGCAACACCCTGGCCGCTTTTCTCTTCACAGGCGAGGATGTTTTCAAACAGGTCAAAACCTTAAGCGGCGGTGAGCGCGGACGGGTTTCCCTGGCCAAACTGATGCTCTCGGAAGCCAATTTCCTGATCCTGGATGAGCCGACAAACCATCTGGATATCATGTCTAAGGAGATTCTGGAAGACGCGCTGAACGCTTACACCGGCACCGTACTGTATGTATCTCACGACCGGTATTTCATCAACAAGACAGCCAGCAGGATTCTGGACTTAAACCAAAAGGTACTGACAAATTATCTGGGGAATTATGAATATTATCTTGAGAAAAGGGATGGGCAGCTTGCACTCATCAACAATTCCGCCCCGGTACAGGAGTCTGCTTCCACACTCTCTGACACAAAGCAAAACTGGAAGGCACAGAAAGAGCAGCAGGCAGCGCAGCGCAAGAAAGAAAATGATTTAAAAAAGTGCGAGGAATC
>CAYXKS010000243.1:2063-3200 GCA_964465725.1 uncultured Bacteroides sp.
TTCCAGCGTACCACGAATCGCCTTGATAAAATCCTCACTGTTCAAAACAGTCACGTCTTTCAGCGACGTAATTAATGCCAGATCTTTCGTCATCTTGCCTTCCTCGATAGTCTGGATTGTTGCTCTCTCCAATTTATCCGCGAATGTCATCAATTCCTGGTTTCCGTCCAGTTCACCCCGTTTCCTGAGTGCGCCTGTCCATGCGAAGATCGTAGCAACCGAGTTGGTGGATGTCTCCTCCCCTTTCAGATGCTTATAATAATGACGCTGTACCGTTCCATGAGCCGCCTCATATTCATATACACCGCTGGGAGACACAAGCACGGAAGTCATCATGGCAAGAGAACCGAATGCCGATGAGACCATATCGCTCATCACGTCACCGTCATAGTTCTTGCAGGCCCAGATAAATCCTCCTTTGGCCTTCATCACACGAGCCACGGCATCATCAATCAGCGTATAGAAATATTCAATTCCCGCCGCCTCGAATTTGTCTTTATACTCCGTATCATAGATCTCCTGGAAGATATCCTTGAAATTATGGTCATATTTCTTGGAGATCGTGTCCTTAGTCGCAAACCAGAGATCTTGTTTCGTATCCAGTGCAAAATTAAAACATGCCTTCGCAAAACTTGTGATAGACTTATCCGTATTGTGAATTCCCTGCAAAATACCGGCGCCATCGAAGTTATGTATCGTCTCCCTGATCTGCGTTCCGTCCTCCGCCGTGAAGACAAGTTCTGCCTTTCCGGGTCCAGGTACCTTGATCTCCGTATTCTTATACACATCACCATATGCATGGCGCGCTAATGTGATCGGCTTCTCCCAGTTTCTGACACAGGGTTCTATTCCTTTCACAATGATTGGAGCGCGGAATACTGTTCCATCCAGAGCGGCGCGGATCGTTCCGTTGGGACTCTTCCACATTTCCTTCAGATTATATTCCGTCATTCTTGCCGCATTCGGAGTGATCGTCGCACACTTGACTGCCACACCGTACTTCTTCGTTGCCTCCGCCGAATCCAAAGTCACCTGATCGTCGGTCTCATTGCGGTGCTCCAATCCCAGATCATAATATTCTGTCTTCAGATCGATATAAGGCAGCAGCAGTTCGTCCTTAATCATTTTCCAGAGAAT
>CAYXKS010000243.1:3300-5676 GCA_964465725.1 uncultured Bacteroides sp.
TTATCATAGGCGTTCAGGATATGCATATTCGCAAGCTGCTGCGCCTTATCCGCATCCTTCGCCTTGATCGCCTCCATGATCTGCCGGTGTTCATCGTTGGAAGCCCTGCCTCTCGTATTGGTGGAGAGAGTCTTCTGTCTCACACGCAGCACATACTGATGATAATCACGCAGGGTATGTTCCAGCATCTTGGAATCACAGGCTTCATAGAGAATATCATGGAAACGGTTGTCCAGCTCCGCCATCTGATCCATGTGTCCTTTCGAGGCATGGAACTCCGCCAGATATATATTCTCCTCCATCTCCTCCATCTGTTCCTTTGTGATCTTCTCAGTTGCCAGCCTGGCACATAATCCCTCCAGCAGGGAACGGATCATATAGATATCCTTCACATCCTTGGCTGTGATCCCTGTTACATAGGCGCCCCTGTTGGGTACAATCTGAATCAAGCCCTCCAGCTCCAACTGCCGAAACGCCTCCCTGACCGGAGTACGGCTTACTCCCAGCTCCTCGCCGATTGCCACCTCCTTCAATTCCTCATGTTCCTTGTACTTGCCACTCAGAATATCCTCGCGCAGCTTCTGGAATACCCTGCCGCGCAGAGAATATTTGTCATTTACTTCATGTTTTAAATCATAATTACCCATCGCTGTTATCTCTGTCCTCACTTCTCACCAGGCATTCCGATTCCAAGTTCACTGCATGTCTTTTTAATCTGTGCAGTCAGTTCCTCGTCCGTAAGCACAGTCACACGTCCTGCCGCATATTCCTCATCTACCCATACTTTTAATGCCCTCACCAGATCACAGTTTTTATCCAGATGGTCTTCTTCCTTCAACTTGTAATAGGTATTGATCCAATGCGCGATTCCCGCCAATCCCGAAGTATTGGATACTGCACAAAGCACCGGCCTGTTGAGAAACTTCTCCGTATCAAAAATATTATAAATCTCCTCGTTCTTGAGCAGCCCGTCAGCATGGATACCGGCTCTCGTGACATTGAAATTCTTACCGACAAAAGGTGTGCGCGGCGGAATCTCATAGCCGATCTCTTTCTCATAATATTCTGCCAGTTCCGTGATCACCGTAGTGTCCATACCATTCAGGTCTCCCCGAAGCTGCGCATATTCAAATACCATCGCCTCCAACGGCGTATTGCCGGTCCGCTCACCGATTCCAAAAAGAGAGGTATTGATACCGGAACAGCCATAGAGCCATGCAGTGGTGGAATTCGCTACCGCTTTATAGAAATCATTATGTCCATGCCACTCGATCAGAGCATGGGGAACACCGGCGTGCGTGTGCAACGCATATACGATTCCCTGCACACTTCTCGGAATAACCGCACCCGGATAATTGACACCATATCCCATTGTGTCACATGCGCGAACTTTGATTGGAATCTGATACTCTTCCATCAACTTCATCAATTCCATACAGAAAGGTACTACATATCCGTAAATATCCGCCCTGGTGATATCCTCCAAGTGACATCTTGGGCTGATTCCCTCCTCCAGACAGTCGCGGATAACGCTCAGATAATGATCCATCGCCTGCTTTCTCGTCATTTTCAGCTTCAAAAAAATATGATAATCGGAACAGCTGACCAGGATTCCCGTTTCTTTCATGCCGATCTCTTTGACCAGTTTAAAATCGTCTTTGCTGGCGCGAATCCAGCTTGTGACTTCAGGATAGCGATAACCTCTCTCCATACATTTATATACCGCGTCTCTGTCTTTCTTGCTGTAGAGAAAGAACTCGCTGGCACGGATCATCCCATTCGGTCCGCCCAATTTGTGCAGATAGTCGTAGATCGTAACGATCTGCTCCGTCGTATAAGGTGCTCTGGACTGCTGTCCGTCACGGAAAGTCGTATCTGTAATCCAGATATCCTTCGGCATATTATGAGGCACTATCCTATCGTTAAACGGAATCTTCGGAATCTCAGAATACGGAAACATATTCCTGAAAACATTCGGTTTCTTTACATCGTCCAGTATGTACATATGCTCTTCTATTTCCAGAAGATTGTTGTGGTCGTTCATCGTTACTGGACGATTTGTAAAAGTTCTTTCATCATACATCGCTGTCATCACACCTTTCCTGCCTGTATTTTGGTAGCATTTCAGCCTTCGTCTTCCCTGTTACGGAATCTACCCATTCCATATGCCTACGTTACATTCCTGTCGGCGCCAGGGTCATTCCTGTAAACCACGTATAATTGTATACAATCATACCGATTATGTCAACCCATAAAACCTATTATTACAATGCACTTCACAAGAAACAAATTCATTGACTGTAAATCACTGCATACACATCTTCTCTACATCCAACATTCCCCACCCCTGCTTATTCCAGTCATCTCCCATGTCAT
>CAYXKS010000244.1:0-5657 GCA_964465725.1 uncultured Bacteroides sp.
ATACAGGGACACAGAACAATATGAGGATTATGGGATTGGATTTCGGGTCCAAGACAGTGGGGGTGGCGGTCAGCGATCCGCTTCTTATCACCGCACAGGGCCTGGAGATCATCAGAAGAAAAGACGAGAATAAGCTGCGCCGTACTCTGGCAAGGATAGAAGAACTGATAGAAGAATATGAAGTGTCCGAGATCGTGCTGGGACTTCCGAAGAATATGAACGATACGATAGGCGACAGGGCCGAACTGTCATTGGAATTTCAGGATAAGCTGGTGAGAAGAACGGGACTGCCAGTGACGATGTGGGACGAGCGTCTCACCACGGTGGCGGCGGATAAGGCGATGATGGAGGCGGGAGTGCGCAGAGAGCATCGCAAGGAATACGTGGACAAGATTGCAGCGGTTTTTATTCTCCAGGGTTATCTGGATTATCGTGCAAACAAGGAGAATGCATAAGTGGAGAAGATTTTTTTTACACCGGAAGGAGAAGAGCCAGTGCAGTTCTGTGTATTGGAGCAGACCAGGCTGGGTGGTGTAGACTATATTTTGGTGACAGATTCTGAAGAGGGAGACGGAGAGGCGTTGATTCTCCGCGACATGTCTGCGGCAGATGAGACGGACGCACTCTATGAGATTGTGACGGATGATGAGGAATTAAACGCAGTGGCGGCTGTGTTTGAAAATATGCTGGATGATGTGGAATTGTCGTAACGCTTCAATAACAGTTCAGGATTTTGCACGTGCTGCAAAGTCTGTGGGAATGTGTAAATTGAGTTACGTGTTTCGCATGAAGTCCACAATTAAAGATTTACTTTTAAGAGATACATATGGAGAAGCGCAATTCATTTTGAGACGGTGCCGGATATCGTTGCAGGGACGGATGACAGGAAACGATGGTCTGAATCTCATTGGAAGCTGCGGCTTACTCCGTCTGATGTAATCTCAGAAATTTTTCATTTTGCAAAACTATCTGCAAGATGAAAGTAGTGCTCAGAATACAGATAGTTTGATTCGGAAAAGTTTTGTAACTATTCAGCCCGGGAATTTGCTATTGCTGCAAAGCCTGCGGGAACGTGTAAATCGGGCCATAGGGAAAGCTTATCGTATTCTGGCTGCGGCGGGGCTTTTGAGTGAAAGCCAAAATAAGTACAGTATGTACATAGTGAACGAAATTTTTGATGTCGTTAACTGTAGGAGAATGGAGGAAATATATTTGAAGAAAATTGAACAGAGAAGAACTGTCTCCAGGCTGAAGGTGATTCCGCTTGGTGGTTTGGAGCAGATAGGGCTTAATATTACTGCCTTCGAATATGAGGACAGTATTATTGTGGTAGACTGCGGCCTGTCTTTCCCGGAGGATGAAATGCTTGGAATCGATCTGGTGATTCCGGATATTACTTATCTGAAGGAACATGCCGATAAGGTGAAGGGATTCGTGATCACGCATGGGCACGAGGACCATATCGGCGCACTGCCGTATATTCTGAAGGAGCTGAATATACCGATTTATGCGACCAGGCTGACGATGGGTATTATAGAGAACAAGTTGGAGGAACATGATTTAGTAAATAAGACCAGACGTAAGGTAGTTAAGTTCGGACAGTCCATCAATCTTGGGCAGTTTAGGGTCGAGTTTATCAGGACGAATCACAGCATCGTTGATGCAGCGGCACTGGCGATCTATTCCCCGGCGGGTGTGGTAGTGCACACCGGAGATTTTAAGGTGGATTACACGCCGGTGTTTGGGGATGCCATCGACTTGCAGCGTTTTGCCGAGATCGGGAAGAAGGGCGTGCTCGCGCTGATGTGCGATTCCACCAATGCGGAGCGGCTTGGATTCACGGCTTCCGAAAGGACAGTAGGAAGAACCTTTGACAGTCTTTTTGCGGAGCATAAGGATACGCGAATCATCATTGCGACGTTTGCGTCGAATGTGGACCGTGTACAGCAAATCATCAATTCCGCGTACAAGCATGGAAGAAAAGTAGTGGTGGAAGGCAGAAGCATGGTCAATATCATCGAGACTGCCTCGGCTCTGGAGTGTCTGCATATTCCGGAGAACACACTGATTGACATAGAGCAGCTTAAGGATTATCCTAACGATAAGACGGTGATTATCACGACAGGCAGCCAGGGAGAAAGCATGGCGGCCTTAAGTCGTATGGCCAGTGACAATCACAGGAAGATATCTATTCTTCCGGGTGATACGGTCATTTTTTCTTCTCATCCCATACCGGGTAATGAGAAGGCGGTGACGAATGTCATCAATGAGCTACAGAAGAAAGGCGCGGATGTTATTTTTCAGGACGTGCATGTTTCCGGACATGCCTGCCAGGAGGAGATCAAGCTGATTTACAGCCTGGTAAAACCTCGGTATGCCGTACCGATTCATGGTGAGTATAAGCATCGGAAAGCACAGGCGAAGATTGCGGAAGAATTGGGTATTCCGAAGGAAAATATCTACATGCTGCAGTCGGGCGATGTGCTGGAAATGGACAGCGAAGGGGCGGAAGTAACTGGAAAAGTTCCTGTCGGGGCGATTCTGGTAGACGGCCTGGGTGTAGGCGACGTCGGGAATGTGGTGCTGCGTGATCGTCAGCATCTGGCGGAGGACGGTATCCTGATCGTAGTGCTGGCCCTGGATTCCTACAGCGACCGGCTGGTGTCGGGACCGGATATCGTGTCCAGAGGATTTGTCTATGTGCGCGAGTCGGATGAATTGCTGGACGAGGCGCGTCTTCTGGTGGATGAAGCTATTCATGGTTGCCTGAACAAGGGGCAATCTGACTGGGGCAAACTGAAATCCACGACGAAGGATGTCCTGAGCGAATTTGTGTGGAAGAAGACGAAAAGAAGGCCGATGATCTTGCCGATCATTATGGAAGTATAAAAAGAGATGAAGATTTTCTGATTATGTATTGTTTGTGCGGGAGCGGACTGGCTAATTGAAGTAGGAGGAAAGCGGCGTGACAAAAAATGAAGTTATGGAGGCTGCTAAGAGACTTGCGGGAATCATCCGGGAGACTGATGTCTATCAGACTTATCTGCACTACCGGGAAGAACTGAAGAAACAGCCGGAATTATATGCTCAGGTCAACGAGTACCGGCAGAAGAATTTTGACTTGCAGAATGAAACCAACAGCGAGGAATTGTTTGATAAGCTTGAAGTGTTTGAATGGGAGAACAGGAGTCTGCGTGAGAATCCGGCCGTGGACGATTTCCTGAGGGCGGAACTTGCCTTCTGCCGGATGATGCAGGAGATGAACGTTCTGCTCACTTCTGAGATCGATTTTGAATAAGACAGATATGTGTCGTTTGTGTTGCAGGCGATATGAGGTGCGAGTATGAAACTTAAGTACGTTATAGGAGCGATGGTTGAAATCATCATCAAGATGGTTGTGTTGGTGCTGATTGTCACATATGTGGTCAGAGGAGCGACGGCGGCTTATGATTACGGATTCCGTGTTTTTGCAGAGGAGCCGATGGAGGTCGGGGAAGGCAGGATCATCAGCGTTTCTATCGGAAATTCGGATTCGGCCAAGGAAGTGGGAGAGATGTTGCAGGATAAAGGGCTGATCCGGGATGCAAATCTTTTCAGGATCCAGGAATTTCTGTCAGAGCATCACGGCAAGATTCAGCCGGGAATCTATGATCTGAGCACGTCAATGACTGCGCAGGATATGTTGGCGGTTATTGCCGTGGAACCGGAGGAAACTGAGGAAGAGGATACCGGAGAATAGAGCGGAAAGGACTGGATGCAATGATTGGAGATGAGCGCATGAATGCGTTTATTGATTCTTTGGATACCGGAAATACTCCATTCTTAGACGAAATAGAGAAGGAAGCAAAGGAAACCAATGTGCCGATTATCCGCACGCAGGTGCAAAGCCTGCTTAAACTGCTGCTTGCGATGAGAAAACCGGCGGCAATTCTGGAGGTTGGATGCGCCATTGGTTTTTCTGCGTTGTTGATGAGTGAATATGGGCCGGAGGATTGTCACATTACAACGATCGAGAAATATGAGAAAAGAATTCCAATCGCCAGAGAAAATTTCCGACGCGCGGGTAAAGAGGACAGGATCACCCTTCTTGAGGGAGACGCGGCGGAAATCTTGGGAGAGATGCAGGGCGTTTATGATATGATTTTTATGGATGCAGCGAAGGGGCAGTATATCCATTTTCTGCCGGATGTTCTGCGGCTTCTTGCGCCGGGTGGGATATTGCTGTCTGATAATGTACTGCAGGATGGGGATATTATCGAATCACGGTTTGCAGTGACGAGAAGGAACCGCACGATACACAGCCGTATGCGGGAGTATCTGTATGAGCTGAAGCATCATCCGGATATGGAGACGGTGATTCTGCCGGTCGGAGACGGTGTGACGGTGAGCGTCAAGAAGACATGAGAACGGTAAGGTAAAGATTATGAAAAAACCAGAGTTATTGATTCCTGCGAGCAGTCTGGAAGTGCTGAAAACGGCGGTGATATTTGGAGCAGATGCGGTATATATCGGCGGTGAGGCGTTTGGGCTGCGCGCCAAGGCGAAGAATTTTTCACCGGAGGAGATGGCAGAGGGCATTACTTTTGCCCACGCCCATGGTGTCCGGGTGCATGTGACGGTGAATATTCTGGCGCACAATTATGACCTGGATGGGGCCAGGACCTATTTCAGGGAACTGAAGGAGTTAAAGCCGGATGCGCTGATTATAGCCGATCCGGGGATGTTTACCTTGGCGAGGGAAATCTGCCCGGAGATTGACATTCATATATCCACACAGGCGAACAACACCAATTATATGACTTATCGCTTCTGGTACGGGCAGGGGGCGAAGCGGGTGGTAGCGGCCAGGGAATTGTCGCTGGCGGAGATAAAGGAGATCAGGGCGAATATCCCTGAGGATCTGGAGATCGAAAGCTTTATTCACGGGGCTATGTGTATTTCCTATTCAGGGAGGTGCCTGCTGAGCAGTTATTTTACGGGACGGGATGCCAACCGTGGGGCATGTACGCATCCGTGCAGGTGGAAATATGCGGTGGTGGAGGAGACCAGGCCGGGGGAGTACCTGCCGGTTTATGAGAATGACAGGGGAACTTATATTTTTAACTCCAAAGATCTGTGTATGATTGAGCATATCCCGGAGTTGATCGATGCCGGCATCGATAGTTTCAAGATAGAAGGGCGGATGAAGACGGCTCTCTATGTGGCGACGGTAGCGCGCACATACCGCAAGGCGATCGATGATTGTCTTGAGTCAGAAGAAAAATACCGCGCCAATATGGACTGGTACCGGGCTGAGATTTCCAAGTGTACTTATCGTCAGTTTACGACCGGATTCTATTTCGGAAAGCCGGACGAAGGGGCACAGATTTATGACGAAAGTACTTATGTGAATGAATATACTTATCTGGGGATCGTGGGTGATCTGACGCATACAGCGGGGAAGACTTGCGCTCGTATTGAACAGCGGAATAAATTCTGTGTGGGAGATTCTATCGAGATTATGAAGCCGGATGGGAGTAATGTGCCTGTAGAAGTGCTGGCCATGTATGATGAGGAAGGAGAGAGTGTGGAGTCCTGTCCGCATTCCAAACAGGTGATTGATGTAGAGTTGTCAAAGATACCGGAGAGGTTTGATGTTCTGAGAGTGAGGAATGAGT
>CAYXKS010000245.1:0-5600 GCA_964465725.1 uncultured Bacteroides sp.
TCTTCTCAATTCCCTGACGATACAGATATCCGACTATAGTAAGACCGATATTACTGGGCGAATTGTTTCCTTTCCAGAGCATATAACTCTCTATAAACATGGACAATCCGGCATTGATACTGATCGTCAGCACATAAGTCGTTGTAGGCTTTAACAGAGGAATGGATATCCTGACAAGCTGCTGGAAGCCACTCGCCCCATCGATTGCCGCCGACTCATATAATTCCGGTGAAATATTCTGCAGGCCGGCGATGTAGTACATCATGTTGACGCCGATCCATCTCCAACACGCCAAAATCAACAGCGCTGCATATCCGGTCGTCCTGAGTTTCAGCCATTTTATAGACTCTCCCCCGAAGAAATGCAGTACCTGATTCATAAGCGCCGTATCGCTTTCTCCGAAGATCAGCCTGAACACAGTTCCCGCCACCACGACTGACGTCAATGCGGGAATAAAATAAATAGTCTTGAATATTTTAGTAAATTTCATGATCTTGCTGTTGACGATACATGCCAGAACCATCGGAATGGGAATGAGCAGAAGAAGCATTCCGATGGTAAATTTAAACGTATTTTTGACTGCGATCCGGAAAACACGATCATTCAGTAACTGTCTGTAGTTTCGCAGTCCGACCCATTCATTCTGTCCTGGAAGCACACTCTGGAAACTCATCAGAATCGACTTTCCAATCGGCGTAAGCCAGAAAACAATGACTGTAAGCACAAACGGGCAGATAAAAACGAAGGGCGCTGCTTTCGTTGAATAAAAAAATTTCTTCATACTTTCCTCCATTATCTATGGAAAAAGGGTGGATTGTTTCCAGTCCACCCATCTCTCTGCTAATAGAAACTATATTGGATTAATACGCAAACTCGTTTTCCAGCTCATCCTGGACAATATCTAAGATTTCCTGAATGTCATCTCCATTTTCGAACACAGCGTTAAATACTTCCGTATTGAATGCCGTACTGATCGACGGGTAATACTTGGTCGGCTGTGAATCAAGAATCACAATACCGTCTTTTACCGCGTTCAATGTATCGAACGGATTATTGGTATAATATGCAAGATATTTGTTGTCCGGATTCTCTGTCACGGATGTATCGTTCCACACAGACATATTGCAAGGATCATTTCCTAAAGTATTCCACTGAATAATACTTGCGTACTCGGACAATTTCGCATAAGCGATAAATTCCGCTGCGATATCCGCCTTCTCGCTTGTCTTGACAACCGCTGTTCCCGTACCGCCGTTGCAAGCTGACAGGACAGTTGTGAAATCATCAAATACCGGAACCGGAGCTACGGCAATCTGACCGTCCAGGTCTGTCATATAGTTAACGAATCTGTTGCTCATCCAGAGCGGCATAATCATTACTGCAAAGTCACCGCTGTTGTATGCGGCATACCCCTCATCCGCATCTACATTGCCGCCAGGCACAAGGCTGACCGCGTTCGCTTCCTGCATATCTCTCATTACCTGCAAAGCTTCTGCAACCTTCTCGCTGTTAACGGCAATGTTTCCATCTGCATCCAGATAATCCCCGCCCAACTGAGCCAAGATCAGGTTAAAGAACATATTTGTTCCCGTATCCAGGTGAGCAAAAGCCTTTCCCGTCGCCTCATAGTACTTCGAGCCGGCCTCCTTGAAATCATCCCATGTCTTGATCGTTGTATAATCAATCCCTGCATCTCCAAGCAGTTTCTCATTATAGAAAGCAACTGTGGCTCCTACATGAGTAGGGCAGCCGTATAATTTCCCATCACGGCTGAATAACTGCAATCTGGAGTCAACCACATACTCCTTGTAAGGCTCCGCGTATTCCGTCATATCCATAAGCTGTACATCGCCCTCTGTGAAACCAGAAAATCTGCTCACCTCAATATCGACCGTATCGGGTGCACCGGTACCGGAGTTTAAGGCAATCTGCAGTTTATTATGCATATCGTCGTAAGGTAAAACATGTACGTTAATCCTGATCAGCTTGTCAGGGTTCTCCTCGTTCCACTGATCCACCATATCCGAATAGAACGCGGTGAACAGTTCTGTGAATGTCCAGTGCTCCAATTCAGTTGCAGCCGGGTCGTCAGAACCTATCGCAGACACATCATCGCCAGATGCTGCGCCATCGTCTGCTGCAGGCTCCGCCTCAGTTTCTTCCTCTGCCGCTTCACTATCACTGCCTGCTTCCTCACTGTCGTCCGACGTGCCTTCATCAGAAGATGAAGTTTCTGACGTCGCCGGTGCATCACCCGATGTCCCTGATCCGCATCCGGCAAGCAAAGTTGACAATACCATCGTGCCGGCAAGCAAAAGCGCCAATTTCTTTTTCATACTCTCTTCCTCCTTCTTACTTGAACTGTTGTTTTGCTCTGATAGTTAACGACATTAATATTTTTACTTTCGACCTTACAGAAGCTTCTGTATATGGCTCCTGCAAGAATCGGAAACAGGAATTTGTTATGTCGTTCACTATATCTATATATTAATAAAAAGAAAGAACAAGCAAAATTATCGATTTTGACCACCGTTCTACTTATTTTGACTTCTTGATTTCAGATGGAGAAATCCCATAGGTCTCCTTGAACAGCAAGTAAAAATGATTGTAGTTCTGGAAGCCGGTCTCCACTGCGACTTCCTTTAAAGAGAGAGCTCCTGATTCAATCAACCTTTTCGCCATCTTCATTTTTTCTTCATTGATGTATGTGACAATCGTTTTTCCTGTATTTTTCTTAAACAGTCTGCTCAAATAGGCGCTGTTGACCGCCAGGTAAGAAGCAATTTCCTTCAGGGAAAAAGATTCCGAAAGGTGTTCCCTGATATATTTGATCGCCTGATTAATGATCTGATTATTGTACCTCTCCTCCGTATTCTCTACATTACAGTACAGTCCATAGAACTGCAAAAGCAGCTTCTCCAGCATCACGCCACTCTGTGCATCCTGCAGAATAGAAAAAGGATTTTCCGTGCCATAAATCTCCTTTTCGCTATAATGATCGTCCTGCAGTTGTTTATTCAGGACATTTATAAAATCAATCGCCAGAAACTGGAGCTGTGGCAGTCCCACACCGCCCTGTGTCAACTCCCTGAACTTATTGTGGAGAAACGGCGCAATGACCAGCATATTTTTATTTCTCAGATTCTGGTAAAGCCATTGTTCATCCTGAAGCGTCAGTGTGATCGGAATGCTTTTTCCCGCGGCCTTCCCATCTTCTTTCGAGACAGACGGCATGTTCTCAAGACTGCTCTCCTGCAGATACCTTTGCTCCAATGTCTCGAAGATAACACCGATACTTTTCATATCATAAAAAGATGCGCTGATCACAAAACATACCTTTTCATTCACAAACTTATCAATATTCTCAATCTGTTGATTCAGAAAATCAATCACATAATCTTCGTCCTGGAAGCGATCCATAAAAAATAAAAAAACAGGTTTATCTTTAAAAAAGCAAAACAGAATCTTTCGCTCATAGAAAACCAGAGTCTCCTGGAAAATGGATTCCACATACAGCTTCTGTTTATCGCTCATCCTCTTCACCACAGACGGGCTTGTAAAAGATCCCACAGCCATAATCATCCTTTCTTTCATAAGCTCCCTGTTTTGTCTGTAGAATTCCTCTATCATCCTGCTGCTGTCCCCGCCCGCCTGCTGAAGAAGTTCTAAGAAGAAGGTTTTATCACTCACCGGGAAATCGTTTCCGGCCTCTGTCTCTTCCGGACGAGCATTCTGGATTGCGTCTCTCATGACTGCTTCCATTTTTACAGTTGTAAGCTGATGCTTGAGGATGTAATCGATGGCGCCACTCTTCAGACTGTCCCTGACATAGAGAAAATCATCGTAAGCGCTGAGCGCAATCACCGAAATCCACGGATAATGCTCTCTGATAAAATGAATCAATTCCACACCGTCCATGCCTGGCATATCCATATCAGTGATGACGATTGAGGGCAGGCAGGACTCGATGTAGGAGATTGCTTCTTTTCCATTAGAGGACTCCGCAACAATCTCGCATTTCAAAGCATTCCAGTCTATTAAATTCCGAAGTTTTACCCTGATGATGGAGTCATCATCAACCAACAATACCTTGTACATCACTTCTGCTCCTCTGAATCCTGCAGTATAACGGGAAGCCTTACTATCACAGTCGTATACAGATTAACTGAACTGGCTATCTGCAGACCGTATTCCGAACCAAACAACAACTGCAGACGTTTATTGATATTGCTGACGCCAATGCTGTTAAAGCGTCCCCTCTCCCTGTTATTCTTCTCCTCATAGAGAACATTTCTGATCTCTTCTTCTGTCATACCTTTTCCGTTGTCCGCAACACTGAAGCAGAGCATATCTCCCTCTCTGTACCCTTTGATGGAAATCTGTCCGCGTTTGCTCTTAAGCGCCAGAATCCCGTGAATAATGGAATTCTCCACGATTGGCTGCAGCACCAGATGAGGCATCATGCAGGGAAGAATTTGCGGATCTATCTGCATCTTCACTGTAAATTTCCCGAACATTCTATAGTCCTGAATATTGATATAGCTCTGCAGCATGGAAATCTCATCCTCCACGGTCACAAACCTTTCGTCTGTCTGGATACAATCCCGCAACAGATCTACCAGAGAATTGGAAATATTTTCAATGCCAGTCTCATTCCTGGCCGCTGCCATGCTTGAGATCATATTCAGAGTATTTGCAATAAAATGTGGATTAATCTGCGCCTGAAGCGTCTGAATCTCCAGTTTTCTTTTCTGTAATTCATATCCCCTGATATCAGAGATCATCTGGTTCAGCCTGAAGACCATCTGATTAAATGTCTGTGACATAAATGTCAGTTCATCGTTTCCAATATCCTGGATCATGATATCGCTGCTCTCGTCCTCATAATCTTTCATCGCACAGATAATATGATTGACGGGCGTCAGGATGCTGAATGCAACGATGAAAGAGATTGCCAGCGAAAACAAAATACACACTGATGCTGTGATCAACAGTTTAATATATAACTGTTTCGAATCTACTCGAAAAAAGGATTCCGGCACAACCGACACGATCTGCCAGTCTGTACCTGTAATCTCCGCACAGTTAACGATCTGCTTCTTATGATCCCATACGATCGGAAAAGTCTCCCCACGTTTCTCCTGCAGTTTCTGCACAAATTCCTCATCATCAATTTTTCTGGACAATTCGCTCGTAATCTTCGATGAGACGATCACTCCGTCGCTGTCCACGATAAACGATCTGGCGTCCACTTCCCGCAGAGTATCCTCAAACACTTCCGACAACCTGTTCTCATCTACCCTCATGACAAGATACCCTATCGTCTCCCATGATTCCTTATCCTGAATTCTGCGGCATAATATAACACTATTGGACACATTGACAGACACAAAGACGCCGCTCCTCGTGCTTTCCTCACATTTCTCCACAATGTGCTCCAGTTCTTCTTCCGTCGGATGAAAGCGATAAGAGTAAGGGCCATACATAGTTGCCCGCTGGAGATCCGTCGTATAAATACTGATCTCTGTGACCATATCATTATAGACAAATTTCTTACTCATATCCCTGTGGAAACCGGATTGCGCCCTGTGTAATGAGAC
>CAYXKS010000246.1:0-5595 GCA_964465725.1 uncultured Bacteroides sp.
CAGAAGAGGGCAGGCGATTACAATGTAGAGGAGATCTGCAGGATACTGGCACAGTAAAATAATGCTCCATAACATAATAGTGTTGCTCCATGGCATAATAGGTTAGATTGAATTTTCGGCGATTTTCGGCAGCGGCAGACTGTCAGCATAGGGTTTATTTTATTTTGACAAATCCTTTATTTTCAATCTTATATATATGCTCACACACATTCGCCAGGGACCTGTGGTGTGTGACCATCAGCAGAGTTTTATTTCCTTCCAATTGCCGGATGGAATCGATAACGGCAGCCTCAGTCTCAAGATCCAGGGCGGCTGTGGCTTCATCCATAATAAGGATCTTAAAATCTTTGTATAAGGCGCGTGCCAGGGCAATGCGCTGGCGTTGCCCGCCGGAGATCGCAGTTCCGTTTTCACCGATCAATGTATCGATGCCATCAGGCATTTTCCGGATATCTTCCCATATCTGGCAGCGCTTTAAACATTCGATGATCCGGTTCTCATTTCCACTGTCCTCATCAAGCATAAACGCTACATTATTTCGTATCGTTTCACCGTTCAGATAAATTGTCTGAGGGATATAGCTGACAACATCACCCAGATCGGCATGGCACTTTCCTTGAAGATCTTTCCCGTCTACAAGATCGTAATCATCATACCAGATATGGCCGGACTGCGGCGTGAGCAGACCCAATAATAAATCAAGGAACGTGGTTTTCCCTATACCGGAGTTCCCGATGACCGCGGTGGAACTTCCAGGGCAAATTTCGATAGAAGCATCTTCGAAAATAGACTCGCCTTCTGGATAAGCGAAAGTCAGGTGCTCAATCTGCAGACGGCTGTTCAATGTAATGGCTTTTCTGCGCAGACGGGAAATTGCCATTTCATCTTCTTTCATAGCCTGGTAACGATTCATATTAGTTCTGAATATTTCATAACTTTTTTTCCCGAAATATAAACTGTTAACAGATACCGATATCGTATTTGCCTCCGACAGCATACGGATGAGGAGCAGGATACAGGCAGCCAGAGCAGTCAGGAAATCTGTAAGGACGATTCCTGACAAGAGCAGGGCGGCCAGAAGGAAAAAGAAGGATGCAAGCAGAATGTTTTGCAGCAGGATGCTGACAATTTGGTTTGTGAAATCAAAATTTTTCCTGATCTGAGTATATTCTTTATTGGCGTGCGCAAATTTTTTCAGCATGTTTTCCATACGCCTGTCTATTTTTATTTCTTTATAAGCGCCATAGGCGGTAGAGATCTGAGAATTTACCTTAATATTGGCTTCCCTTTTCCTGTCACCGTATGCTTCAATACGTGCACGGTTAAGGAACAGGAGCAGGACTGTCAATACGATAATCAGGGTACAGCTGATCAGACCGATCCAGGTAGAGAGATAGACTGTGACAAAAAAATATCCGATGAATGTCAGAGAATGGATAAAAAGGTTTATGGTTGTAATAAGGATGGAGGCACAGGTTTCTGTATCGCTAAGGACTCCCGCAAGCGTCTGCATGGCAGATTTCTGATTATGGGTAAGAAGATCTTCTTTATTGTACAGCTCATAAACCTTGACGGACCATGAATAAGCTGTATCTCGCACAAAATTACATGAAACTTTATGGATTAATAAATTGAAAAAACCTTTTGCTAAAAAGATGAATCCCAATAAGAGCATCTGCAGAATATGCATTGTAGAAACGGGATAACTTACTATTTTATTCAGGACAGGTATGATGGCAGAGATGCTGAGGACGTCGATAACAGGGTACAGTAAATAGAGGAATGTTAGAAGGAAAAGGGATTTATGACTTTTTTGATCTAAATAGTTCGTCAGGGTGTGAAATGTATTCAGCATAACAGGATCCTTTCAAGAGGGCATATAGACAAAAACTGTCCGGAGTAGATACTGATTCGAGAGACCATTTTCATTATACAATATGTGTGCGATTTTACAAGAGTGATGTCAAGAAGAAAATGCTTTACAAAATACAATACAACATGCTATCATATTTCCAAACAACATATCTGGGAATCTGAAGTTCTGATATCACATCTGTGACAAATCATCTATTCTTACATGAATCCCTTATATGGAAAATTGAATAAGGGAGGAAAGATACATGGGAAGAACAGATGACTATCAGTTTGATTATCTGGATGATAACGACAGATTTGCGGATCAGGTGAATGGCGCGCTGTTCCATGGCAGACAAGTGGTGAAGCCTGAGGAACTGGAACCGGCGGATGCGCAGTTTATCTATCTGGGAAAAGAAGCAGGGGAGCGCAGAAACTTTAAGGTGATCGTGGATAAGACGCGGCTGTGGCGCGGCAGTCTGATACATATTCTTGCGGTAGAGAACCAGACATTTGTGGATTACCACATGGTGTTACGCAATATGCTGACAGAGAGCCTGAGTTACCAGAAGCAGTGGGAGCATAAGAAAACAGCCCATGAGAGAGCAGAGGACCTCAAGGTCGGGACGGATGAATTTTTCTCAGGAATGACGGGAGATGAGAAGTTTATGCCGGTTATTACTTTGGTAGTATACTGTGGAAGACGACGTCCCTGGGATGGAGCAAGATGTCTGCATGAACTGCTGGAAATAAATGAAGACATGAAAGAATTTGTCACGAATTACAGGCTGAATCTGTATGACTGCCACGAGCACGATACTTTTGATGAATATCATACCGGGTTGCGGCAGTTGTTTGAGGTGGTGAGATACGGTGATGACAAAGAGGAGATGAAAAGAATCATGGAGGAAAATAAGGAAGCTTACAGCAGGATGGACAGGAAGACAAAAGAACTGCTGGAGGTAGTAGCCAGGGTCAGGATCAAGGAGGAAGATAAGGTTATGAGAAATGAAGAAGAAACATATGATATGTGTAAGGCGTTCGTGGATATGAAGCTGGAAGGAGTAGAAGAGGGAATACAAAAAGGAATACAAAAAGGAATGCAAAAAGGAATGCAATATCAACTGGTCCAGACTGTATGTATCAAACTTCGAAAGAATAAACCGGCGGAAGTCATAGCTGACGAACTGGAAGAAGAAATTTCAGAAATTGAGAAAGTAATAACAGCCCAGAAGCGAGTCGGATGCTATGACGTGGAACAGATTTGCAATGCACTGGCGGAATATGGAAAGTGAAATATCCCGCAGCAAGCTACGGGGTATTCCACACTCGCGGCACTCGCCAAATGACCATGTAAACATGGTCACTTGGCTCGTTGCTCGCGGAAATCAAACAGCACTATCATCGATAGATGGTGTATGTGTACCTGAATGATTCACAGGTGCTTTTCGCCGCCAACAGTCAGCCGCCGCATTGTGCAGGAAGATACTGCAAAAAGCCAGAACCAGTGTTAGAACCTGGATTGAATGCACATACCGGAAACTTTGATGGTACATGACTAACGATAATCCGGCGATTTCTCCGAGGAGCGGTACTGCGGCCCAGAGAAAGAGTTTCATTTGGTTTTTCCACCAAAACAGTACGAGTATCATCAACAGAATAAGATAGATGCCGGAGCGCCATAACAGGATATCCCATATGCTGTCGATTGATGTATTTACCGTTAAGCGGTATGCTTCCGCAAGAGGAGATGGATTGTGATAAGGTACTCCATATTCTATTTTTGATAAGTCAAAATAAGCATCAAGATGATTTTCAACAGAAAGTGTCACGTTTAAAAATCCTTTTGTGTTGAAACTGTCCGTGGGTTGACGGACATCCCACATCAGATCTGCTCCGTCCAGCCGATCTTTGATTACTACGTCTGGGTATTTACACAAAGCTTCCAGGTATACGCGGAAGGCTTCTTTGGCTGTAATCTGAGTGGGGTCAAAGGGATACTTATCGGCAAGATCCCCACGGCTCCAATAGTAAGGGTCATGTCCCGCATAACGATTGTAATAGGTTCCCCACTGTTCCAGTGGCAGAACGGATTCCATGATTGTGTTGCTTTCTTCTGAAAGAGGCAGATTTTTGTTGATGCATGAGGCAGCGGCGCAAAGCATGGTGATATAGGGACTCATGTGAGCACCTTGCGATACATGAAGCAAGGAGTATATTGGCCCTCTATATGCGGCGATCATTAGAATGCTGGACAGTGAGACAATTACAAGCCGGAGTTTACTCTGCGGAAAATGACGGATTGTAATCCAGATAAACAGCACTAACAATGCGGCGAAGGGCACAATACCATTGTGACGGAATCCGTAGATCAAAAACATAGCCAGCGACAACGCCAGTAGAAACTGCCATCTGAGAAGTTCCTTAGGGTTCAGAATCAGGCGAATCAGCAGATAAGTTTCCCACAACAACGCAAGCAAGTAGAGATAGTCTTTGACTGGACAGATCCCGGAAATCACCTGATTGGGCAGGAGATTGAACAGGATTCCCAGGAATGCCAGAACTTTGAAGGAAATGCCATAATCATAGCCTAACATCAAAAACTTTGTACAGAGCAGAGCGAAAAAGAACAGCTGAACTGCAACAATGGTGCCGGCTTTAGGGCATATAGCCAGTATTAAACGGTAAAGAATGGCATTTAAAGGTGGATGCCAGGACGCTATATTATAGATGCCCGCTGCCTGTGACAGTATATCTATGCTGTCGGTTGCAAATCCGCCTGGCCAAAAATTCCATAAAATAATCGTCTGTATAAAACACAGGATTGTAAGCATAGCCCAAAAGGCCAGATGCCGATAGAGCCGGGGAGAGGAGGTTTTGGATTTGAGGGACAGTGCCAGCCGTTCCAATCCAAAGAGAAACAGGTAAATTATGGGAATAAACCAGAGTGTTCCTGACAGCAGGATCAGCAGTCCTTTCTCAGAAAAGTGTATTCTGGTATTTCCGTCCAGAAAAAATCGTTGTCCGAAAGAGGCGAAGGAAGCATATAGGGCGATGATGATCACAAAAGCAATGGTTCCAGGCATTTTATATTTTTTCAGAAGACAGCGTGCCAGGGCCGAGGTCAGACACCGATAGGATATAGCGATGAGTACGGTCAGGAATCCGACGGTAGCGGTGTTCGAGCCTATTAGTGAAGATGTAAAAAACAGCTCATAATGAGTCGCACAGAGAACAAACAGAAAGGTCAGTTTCACGCCGGGATGAAGAGTCGCGGATGATACCGGAAAGTCCTGACAGTCTTTGTCTGGCTGAAATGCATTGTCCTGGCTTTGCTTATCAGGATTCCGTCTGTTTTTTAGCAAAAGGAGAATCTCTTCCCGTACCTGACTCCTTTGCCAAACCAGGCCGACGGCATTGATGAGGAATGAAAACAGGAAGCTAATGATTGTCAGAATTCCTGTTCCATACAATAATTGCTCCAAGGGTGAATAGACGCGCTGACAATCCATAGAAAAGTCGGCATATGTCACCGATTCTCCCTCGGACAGCTCAGGACAGCGAAGGTCTAAAGTATCGTGACTTCCAGCGGAAGACATAATAGTAACACTGCCGGCATAGGGGGTATACGGAAAACCAAGACGCACTTCACCGGCAAAAAAGCGCAGTGTCAGGTGATTGGCAATTCCGTCTTCCTCAGGCCAGATCATAAAATTGTCATATTGTTCTCTATATGACCAA
>CAYXKS010000247.1:0-5587 GCA_964465725.1 uncultured Bacteroides sp.
AGCGCAGATCCGGAGCGGGTTAAGAACGAGATCGAGGACGTGATTGGCATTGAGGCGCAGGACGCGCCGCTTATCTCCGCAAAGAATGGAATCGGTATCGAGGAAGTTCTGGAGGCAGTGGTGAAGAAGATTCCTGCACCTGGCGGCAGTCCGGACAATCCCTTACAGGCGCTTATTTTCGATTCGGTATATGATTCCTATAAGGGAGTGATCGTGTTCTGCCGTATTATGGAGGGCAGGGTGTCGAAGGGAACTGCCATTAAGATGATGGCCACGGGAGCCACTGCGGAGGTGGTGGAAGTGGGTTACTTCGGCGCCGGGCAGTTTATTCCCTGTGAAGAGCTCTCGGCAGGCATGGTAGGCTACCTGACGGCTTCTATCAAGAATGTAAAGGATACCGCGGTGGGAGATACGGTGACAGACTTGAACAATCCCTGTGCGGAGCCGCTTCCGGGCTATAAGAAGGTCAATTCCATGGTATACTGCGGTATGTATCCAGCAGACGGCGCGAAATATCCGGATCTGAGGGATGCTTTGGAGAAGCTGCAGTTGAATGACGCTTCCCTGCACTATGAGCCGGAGACATCCATTGCCCTTGGCTTTGGGTTTCGGTGTGGCTTTCTGGGGCTTCTGCATCTGGAGATCATACAGGAGAGACTGGAGCGTGAATATAATCTGGATCTGGTGACGACTGCACCGGGTGTTATTTATAGAGTACACAAGACGGATGGGGAGATGATCGAGTTGACTAACCCGTCTAACCTGCCGGACCCGGCTCAGATTGACTATATGGAAGAGCCGGTGGTCAGCGCGGAGATCATGGTTACTACGGAGTTTATCGGCCCTATCATGCAGTTGTGCCAGGAGAGAAGAGGACGTTATATCAGTACGGAGTACATCGAGTCTACCAGGGCTTTGCTGAAATATGAGCTCCCGCTCAACGAGATCATCTATGACTTCTTCGACGCGCTTAAGTCACGGTCCAGGGGCTATGCGTCTTTTGATTATGAATTAAAAGGTTATGAAGAATCCAAGCTCGTCAAGCTGGATATCCTGATCAATCACGATGAGGTGGATGCCCTTTCTTTCATTGTCCATGCGGACAGCGCCTATGAACGCGGCAGAAGGATGTGTGAGAAGCTGAAGGACGAGATTCCAAGGCACCTGTTTGAGATTCCGATTCAGGCGGCGGTGGGAGGCAAGATCATTGCCAGAGAGACCGTGAAGGCTATGCGCAAGGACGTTCTGGCCAAGTGTTACGGCGGTGATATCACACGTAAGAAAAAGCTGCTTGAGAAGCAGAAGGAAGGCAAGAAGCGTATGCGCCAGGTGGGCAATGTGGAAATCCCCCAGAGCGCTTTCATGAGTGTTCTGAAGCTGGACGACAAATAGAATGAAATGAATCAGGACAGGAGCAGCAGATGAGAGAGTTAAGCATTTATATTCACATTCCTTTTTGTGTCAGGAAGTGTCTCTACTGTGATTTTCTGTCCTTTGCTGTGTCTGAATGTGAGAGGTCGGAAAGAATGATGATGAGTTATGTAAACTCATTGAAGCATGAGCTTGTCATGCAGGCGGCCAATTACAGGAACCACCGGGTGGTCTCCGTCTTCTGGGGCGGTGGGACGCCTTCGCTGCTCCCGGAAGAGACAGTGGGCAGTATTATGAATGTTCTGAGGCAGAATTATCATGTATCGGCGGATGCGGAGATTACGGTGGAAGCCAATCCGGGAACTGTGACGCAGGATAAACTGCATGGATACATAACGGCTGGTATTAACCGGCTTAGCATCGGCCTGCAGTCCACGGATGATGCTGAGCTTGCGAGGATCGGGAGAATACATGATTACCGGACTTTTCTGGAGACTTATCGTCTGGCTAGAGAGGCTGGTTTCCGTAATATCAATATCGACCTTATGTCGGCCCTTCCGGGTCAAAGCGTGCCAGCCTATAGAGAGACGTTAAGGCGGGTGGCGGAGCTTGCTCCGGAGCATATTTCAGCCTACAGTCTGATTCTGGAGGAGGGAACGCCTCTGTATGAACGCCAGCAGGAATATCAATTCCCTTCGGAGGAGGAGGACAGGGAGATGTACCTGCTGACGAATTCTTATCTGTCTTCTTGCGGTTATCACAGGTATGAGATCTCAAATTACGCCAGAGAAGGATATGAATGCAGGCATAATAAGGTGTACTGGAAGCGTGGAGATTATGTGGGATTTGGCCTGGGAGCAGCGTCTATGGTGGATAATATACGTTGGAGCAATCCGGCGGATTTGGAGCAATATAGGGCATATATTGACAGTATGGATAAGGTTGGCGGCAGGTTGTTCGGGAGACTTCCGGGTCCGGAGCAGGAGTCATATCCGGAAGAAGATTTCTTCGTTCCGGAAAGACAGGTCCTGACAAAAAAAGAGCAGATGGAAGAATTTATGTTCCTCGGTCTGCGGATGGTGTGTGGCGTAAGTCGTAAGAAGTTCGCGGATCTGTTTGGACAGGAGATAGAGGAGGTATATGGCGGCATACTCAATACAATGTATGATAAAAAGTTGCTTGCGCGGGATACAGACCACATCAGATTAACCACGCTGGGCATTGATGTGAGCAATTATGTGATGGCTGAATTTCTGTTTGATTCCTGAGCAAGGTTCGGAACATAACGATTTATGTTTTCATATTCCTTCCACGGGTAAGAACCACAGGTAAAACCACTTTCTGCGCGAAAAAGTAAATTCTTTCGGTTTCGGTACAAATGCTTAATAAGAGCGGGTATAAACTGCGGCGGTTATATATTTTCAGGTGGAAAGGCACTTAAGATACCCTCAGGTCATAGAATAGAGTAAATGGACTTTGGGGGCTTCTTTTGAAAACATTTAAGCAACCATTAACTGCGAAGGAAGAGGCCGTGTATTTAAATATGATGGAGACGGGCAGTGAAGCAGAGCGCGCTTGGGCCAGGGAAACTCTGATTGAACATAACTTGCGCCTGGTCGCCCACATCGCCAAGAAGTACCAGAATGTGGATGAGGAGACGGAAGATATGATATCGATCGGTACGATAGGGCTGATCAAGGCGATCGCCTCCTTTGACTCCGGCAAGGGAAAACTCAGTACTTATGCTTCCCGATGCATAGACAATGAACTGTTAATGTTTCTCCGTGCCAGAAAGAAGACATCCAGAGAAGTCTCTCTCTATGAACCGATCGGGACGGACAGGGAGGGTAACGAAATCAACCTGCTTGACATCATAGAACAGGAGCAGGTGGATGTGGTTGACAGACTGGAAGAAGAAAACAAACTGAGCAGACTGCCGGGACTTATTCGTGACAGGCTGAACGAGAGAGAGCGGGAGATTATTACGATGAGGTATGGCCTGACGAGTGAATATGAAGTGACACAGCGAGAAATCGGGCGAAAGCTGGGGATTTCCAGAAGCTATGTTTCGCGGATAGAGAAAAGGGCGTTGGAAAAGCTGCGGGCAGCTTATGAAACGCCATGAAGAGGCGTCTGAAGCGTGCCAGGAGGGCGGAAATGAAATGGGTGGACATTGAAATTCGAAAGAACCTCGTTGAGTGAGGAGACTTGACCAGAGGTTCTTCCGTAATGTACTCCCAGACAGAGAGGGTGAATCGCTGCAGTGCGGGAACAGAAATGTCGAGGTAAATTTGCACAATACAAGATGTTGTGTATTTTTTTTTTGCCCTTTTTATCTGTGTACTATATCTAGATGGAAAATGTCCGTATCTATGTGCGTGTCAAACGGAATTTTCTACGGTACATGGCTTAAATGGGGATTGTATGTAAGATTTTTTTGTGCTATAAAAAGACCAGTACGTGCTGGTGATTCGGCCAGGGATCTTGAACGGAATATTATTATTAGTCTTATATCGGAAAGTTTCAGCGGCATATCGCCGACTAATTCCAGTTTTTCTTGAAAATATTGATTTTACGGTATTTATCGAGTTATTGCTTACCTGATGCGGGCAGTGAGCCAGGTGGCTGCTTGCGGCAGGCTGAGTGAGAAAGAGGAGGCATTTTTTTGTTTAGCACAATAACATCAGGAACAATCTACGGTGTCAGCAGTCAATTGATTCAGGTGGAAGTAGATATATCGAAGGGGCTGCCATGTTTTCAGATGGTGGGGCTTTTGAGTTCGGAAGTACGGGAAGCGAGGGAAAGGGTGCGCGTCGCTCTGAAGAACTCAGGGTTCAGTCTGCCTCCGATGTGTATCAATGTGAATCTGTCACCGGCCGATTTGCGCAAGGAGGGAACTATGTTTGATCTGCCGGTGGCAGTGGGAATTCTGATGTCACTGGGGCAACTTCCCAAGGAATGTACGGACAGGACGGTTCTGCTAGGTGAACTGGGGCTGAATGGTGAAGTGAAGCCGGTGAGGGGAGTATTGCCGATTGTTTTTAAGGCGAAGGAGAGCGGAATACGAAGATGTATTGTACCACGAGACAATGCGAGGGAAGGCGCAGTGGTGGATGGAATAGAGGTTATAGGGGTATCTGATATCACGGAGACAGCAGCCTATCTGCGGGAATCAGAGGAAGGGCAGGAAATCTTAATCAAGCCTACCAGGATTGATGTTATGTCACTGTGGAAGGATGAGTGTGAACAGATGCCGGATTTCGCGGATATCAACGGACAGGAGACAGTGAAACGGGCGGCGGAGGTGGCTGCTGCGGGATTTCATCATCTGTTGATGATCGGGCCGCCTGGTTCCGGCAAGACGATGCTGGCCAGAAGAATTCCCTCTATCTTGCCGCCGTTATCTCTTAAGGAGAGTCTGGAAGTATCGACGGTCTACAGTGTATCGGGGTTACTGCATACCTCGAAAGAAGTGTTGGTCACGAGAAGACCGTTTCTGAATCCTCACCATACAATAACGGGACAGGCCCTTGCCGGCGGCGGCAGGGTGCCAGTTCCCGGAATTGTCAGTTTGTCTCATCGCGGAATTCTTTTCCTTGATGAGCTTCCGGAATTTAAGCGCGAAACGCTGGATATCCTCCGCCAGCCGCTAGAAGATAAGGTGGTGCAGATTGCCAGAAACAGCGGCGTCTATACTTTCCCGGCTGATTTTATGCTGGTGGGGGCCATGAATCCTTGCCCCTGCGGCTACTATCCGGATATGGCAAGATGCCGCTGCGCGCCATACGAGGTTAAGCGATATCTGAGCAGAATATCAGGGCCAATTCTTGACAGGATCGATATCTGTGTGGAGGCGCCGCCGATGAAGTTCCAGGATATTGCGGGGAAATCATGCGGTGAGAGCAGTGCGCAGATCAGACAGAGGGTCTTGCTGGCAAGACAAATGCAGGCTGACCGATTCGCCGGAACGAAACTGAGGTTCAATGCGGATATGGGTGTGGCGGATGTGGAGAATTATTGTAAGCTCGAAGACGCAGAAAGAAATTATATGGAGCGGATGTTCGAGGCGCTGCATCTTTCCGCCCGGGGCTATCACAAGATACTCAAAGTGGCGCGGACGATTGCGGACCTGGAAGGATGCAGCCGAATCAGGGAGGAACATCTGGCGGAGGCGATATGCTACAGGCAGGTGGATGCAAGGTATGAGATGTGAGAG
>CAYXKS010000248.1:0-1934 GCA_964465725.1 uncultured Bacteroides sp.
TGAAAGTGCCTTTTGGTGGGATATTGAATGAAATAAAAGTGCCTTTTCGTGCAATATTGAATGAAATGAAAGTGCCTTTTGTGCAATATTGAATTAAACAAAGGTGTCTTTTCGTGCAATATTAAATTGAATAAAAGTGTTTTTTGTGAAAATGTTATGTCTAATAAAAGTGCTCCCGTTTTTAAAATTACCTTGGATTTTCGATGGAAAGATATTGTTTCAAAGAATATGGTCTGGTATATTTATAGATAAGACATATAACAGTGAAGGAATCTGGTATAAAGCCACACAAATAGAATAATCAAAAAAACGATACTGTATTGACATTTTCATAATAAGTCCTATACTAAAATGTAATAAATATTTTACGAAGGAGGATAATATGAGTTTTGCCAATACACCATATGATGATGTGTTCCGTACACTGTTAAATGACTGTAGCAGCCTGATCATACCTTTGATCAATGAAGTCTTTGGCGAGCATTATACGGGGAAAGAAAGAATCGTCTTTTCACAGAATGAACATTTTATGAACCGTCAGGACGGGGATGAAGATGAGAGGATAACGGACACGAGTTTTAAGATCATAACAGGGACAGAATCCAAGAAATACCACTGGGAATGTCAGAGCAGCAAAGACAGCAGTATGCTGGTGCGGTTTTTTGAGTATGATACCCAGATTGCCCTGGATGAAGGAGAGATTAAAAGGAATGTCCTTACGGTGACACTGCCGAATTCTGCCGTATTATTCTTGCGCTGTGATGACGGGACGCCGGATCAGATGAAGATTGAGATCATTACACCGGGAGGTACAGTCAGCTATGCTATTCCTGTTATGAAATCGCAGCAGTACAGCATCGACGATATTTTTGAGAAGGGACTTCTATTTCTGATTCCGTTTCATATTTTCTCTTATGAGAGCCGTTTTGAAGAATATGAAGAGGACAGGGACAAATTAAGGCAGCTGCAGGGAGAATATAAGGCTATAGCAGACAGGATCGAACAGCTGCTGAATGCAGGAGAACTTAGTGAGTATACGAAATGTACTATTTTGGATATGTCGGATAAAGTATTGAAGCATATCGCCAGGAAATATGAGAATGTCAGGGAAGGAGTGAAAGACGTCATGGGTGGAAGAGTTCTTGATTATGAAGCAAAGAGGATTAAAAATGAAGGCAGAGCAGAAGGAATCATTGAGACGGGCATTGATTTTGGTCTTTCCGATAATGAGATCCTGGAAAAGCTCCAGATTAAGCTGAATATATCTTTGCAGATGGCGCAGGAATATTTTCTAAAATACGGGAAGAAGACTGTGTAATAATCTAATGCAGATCGGCCTGCTTCGTGCGCCACATTGACATGCCGTCGCCGGAAAATTCATTGGGGCGTCTGTGAAAGCCTAATTTTTCATAAAAGGGTTCTTTATCTTTCGCGGCGCCCAGAATGAACATGATCCGTTCCCCTTCGTGCGCAGCGTCCATTGTTCTCTGGATCAGGATCTCCACAATCTGCCTGCCAATTCCCTGCTTCTGGTATTCGGGGCGGACAATGACGTCGCCCAGATACGCTGTATATCCGAAATCAAAGAGCATTCTGCCCATGGCGACAATCTTGTCTCCATCCCGCACTGCAGTCACAAAAGCAGTATGGGCAAGCCCTCTCTTGGCCTGTCCGTCCGTGATGGGCCGCCAATCCACACTCATGCGCAGTTCATTATATTCCTTGCCGGTCATTGTAGTTGTATATTTTAGATTCATGGCTTATCTGTTCTCCTCAAACATAACCCTTCGCTCGTGGAAACATTATATACCTTATTCCGGAGCAATGAAATAGTTGTCCTGAATTTTATTCATCACTTTTAACCCATCTTAGAGACTAAAAAGATACAGTAGTCAGATATATTGCACAATACCATATTATGAGGTGATTTGACT
>CAYXKS010000248.1:2034-5586 GCA_964465725.1 uncultured Bacteroides sp.
ATTTAGATATTGCAAAAGATGATGAAGGGATATATCATATCAGTATAGAGACATTTGATGTACAGATTATCGTCACACAGAAACTGCCTCCGGAGGAGAATTTATATCTGCGGTGTCTGACGAATCATCTTAAAGACATTACTTTGATCAAACGTCTTGCTGATGATTATGCACAGCATCAGGATCAGAACATTTATATAAAGTATATGAACCAGTTGGCAACGGCCAATATGAAAGAAGAAGGAGAATCACCTATGGTATGTGAAGGAATTTTAAATCTGTGTGGGACAAGCTCCGCCGAGATTATTGCAAAAACGAGAAAGGAATCAGAGGCACAGATTCGCGAGCTGTCTGAATCTGTTGAGCAATTATCTTCTCAGGTAAATTATTTAAAAGAACTGTTAAAGAAAAATAATATTTCTTATGAGTAGCCAGATGCTTTTCTCTTTCGTGAGGCGACATTGGTTCCTGCTGAAAAGCAGCCGGATTTCTATAGATTCGTCTTATGGGTGTATCTTGCCTTTAATGCGCAGGCTGGCCTCTACATGCATGATCCAGTGCCTGGAAAATGGCATTTGAATAAGTCCTCTGATGTCTTTGTTACACCAGTAATCAATCAGCCAGACTGCTTTTTCATCAGCGCTCACAACATGCAGTGATTTCAAATATTCCCTTCTCTCGTCTGATATTTTCCTTTTCAGTTCGTTATAGGGCAGTCCCCTGATGATTTTTTCGGTACTTTCTTTGACTTCATAAATATAGGAATAAAGTTCCTTCAGATCAAGCTGGCTGGAGAAGTCTGCAATCTGTTGTTTCACAAGTTCGTTTCCGGTTGTGATGATGGGCGTATGAATGCGCTTCTGGTAATTACCTGCGAAAAGGATTTGTTCCTCTTCGCTGATCAAAGTATGCGCAACGATATCCTCAATACGGAAGATATGCCAGATGGAATAGGCGATCGTTTTACTGTGGTAACCGTCTGAGTTTATAAAGGGAATCGCATCAAATTCTTCCCTGTTTAGTTCATCATAAAATGACGTCAAAACCTGCATTAACTGATTACGCAGATCAAACAGAGTATTGATACCGGCTTCATAGGTCGCCCTCTTTTTAATCCGTGCCTGTAGTGTTTTATTAAGTTCAGACTATTCCTTATTCATAAGCTATTACCTTTCATTTGGTGGGGAGGGTTGTATCCATAAGGGTTTACTCCGATAAATAATCATTTCGGTCGATTGCTAATTCCAGGATTCGCCACTTTTCACCGAACAGTTCACAGATCTCTTCTTCCTCTGATGGAATGTCATGAAACCCGGCGGCCTTATAGCAATGATACGCAGATTGATTATTCTCAAACACGCCGATCGTCACCTGTTCTGCTCCTGCGATCCGGAAAGCGTAGTCTATGGCAAGCCGGATCATTTCTTTTCCGTATCCGCGACCTCTTTTTGTATTATCGACAATTACGAAACCGATCCGCAAAACAGCATGGTTGCCGTCTGTATATCTGAGAATGAAGTGCCCTGTTATTCCCTCTTCATCGCAGGCAGTCATTGGGTAAAAATTATCCGCCTCCGCACAGTCACCGTTGCAGTCAAAATATTTATGATTCATATCTTTTTCAGTGATTGGCCAGGAATCGTACCTGTCGGATGTCCACTTCCGGAAGACGTTTTCATCTTCACACCAGGAAATAATAGTCTTCGCATCTTCTTCTTTATAGGGTCTTAGATATAGCATTTTTGATGTTCCTTTCATATCGGAGTTTGCTTTATTTTGGTTTTGAATTCGTGTGTACTGTTCCACAAATCCTGCTGAGATAATACCTGTCGGAATTGCTACCGCACCCACTCCCAGGAAGGCGATCAAAATTGCCATGAGCCTTCCGAGTGCAGTGATCGGGTAAATATCGCCGTAACCCACCGTAAGGATCGTTGATATGCTCCACCATATACCTGAGAAGGCGTTATTGAAAACTTCCGGCTGCGCATCATGTTCCGCACTGTACATGCACAGGGAGGAGGCCATCATCAATACCAGGATAATGAAGATCGACGAGATGATCTGGTTTCTTTTTTCATATAAAACAGAAGTAATGACGTTAAAAGAATCATAGTAGGCATTGATCCGGAACAGGTGGAATATCCGGACGACCCGTAACATTCTGAATGCAACAAATCCTGACAGAAAGAAGAAAGGCAGGATTGTGAGCAGATCCACGATCCCGTCAAAGGAAAAGAGAAAACGGAGCACCGCTTTCACACCCTTTTGATCGGGATACAGATATTCTGCGGTCCATATCCTCAGAATATATTCCAGGCAAAAGATAATGACAGTTACTGTTTCGATGCCCTTCAAAATGGACGCATACGGATCTAATTGCTCGAATGTTTCCATAAATAAAATTGCGATATTCGCTAGGATCACTGTAACAATAAAGATATCAAAGGCTCTGCTTATGAAATCATCCCGTTTGCCGATCTGGATGATATCGAAGATGCGTTTTTTCCTTTTTTCATCAACAAATGTCTTCATACTGGTTCCCTGTAGGCGGCTTCTTTGTGTTATCCTGCTTTGCAATACTGAGGCATCCGGCTGTAAAATCCTGATGTTATTTAAAAATATACAGCATTTAGTGTCGTTATACAACTGTTATTGGTTGATAACTTGAGGAGCTTTGAGGACGGAAAACAGAAACTTAATGCTGTTTTTCATAATAAAGCGAAAATGGTTACTTAGTACAATCAGTGAGAGTGGTGAAACAATTATTTATCGCTGATATGTTTTAACATATATTCTGCAAATCCTACAGCATCTGCCTGAGTGATTGACATGGCGTTCCCACTTTTATACTCCTCTAATGCAAAGAGAACCGCTTTCTTATATTGAGGATCGGAAAGATGATGCAGTGCCCACTCTCCGCCTTCTTGTTTGGATAAGATCAATTTCTCTTTTTTATAGGCTAACACTCTGCACAAATTAAGAATAATATACATTGTGTCGCCAATGATATCTTCCTTTGCATTTTTGACATCCATCCATATGCTGTCCATATAGGCTTCGCTGCCGATTTCTGAAAAAACGGATTTTATTTCTTTTCCGTAGAGTGTTTTTCCACGATGATATAGAATTGTAAAATGTGCGGCAAGGTCCTTATCAGTACCATTCATCTTTTCGATATATTCCTCCGGATTTGATAAATACCAATTCAGATGCGCCGCAGAAAAATGTAATTCAAAGGGGGTTGGATATACAAATGGTCTACACACGGCTTCTTTGACAATGCTAAGTTCAATCCCCTTTGAAGGCGCTTTGTTATTCAATGCAACAACCATGTCCATGTATCGTCGTTTGATTTCTCCTGGAACATCATTTTTTACAACAACCAGTAAATCAATATCACTTTTCTTTTCATTGTAACATCCCATTGCCAAAGAGCCATGAAGATAGATTCCAGTAAGATTGTCATATAAAATATTTTTGCTGTTCCATATGAAATCATCTAATAATTTGTTTAATCCAGACATCTATATTCCTCCATAAAACTTCCGG
>CAYXKS010000249.1:0-5586 GCA_964465725.1 uncultured Bacteroides sp.
CCATCCTTGAGAACAACAATCCGATCCGCAATTCTGGCAAGTCCCAGCCTATGCGTAATAACAATACATGTTTTCCCCTCTGCCAGGTGTAAAAATGTCTGATAGAGCCGGCTTTCCTGTAGAGGATCTATTGCAGACGTTGGTTCGTCCAGTAACAGTATTCTGGACTTCTTATATATCCCTCTCGCGATAGCGATCTTTTGCCACTGCCCTCCGGATAGATCAATGCCGTCAAAGTCCCTGGATAAAATCACCTGGCTATCCACGTTCATTTCTCTGTCAACCTCTTGAAGCGCCTTCTTATAGTCTTCCATACTGTCAAGATCTGATATACGAACATTATCCTCAAGGTTTAGCTTATAGCGATTGAATTTCTGGAATACGGCACTTATTGAAGAAAAGCAGTTACGGTTCTCATCCATAACCTGTCCTCCCACAATCACTCTGCCGCTGTCGGATTTAAAAATACCCAAAATGATACGTGCGAGTGTTGTTTTGCCCGCTCCATTTTCTCCGACCACAGCTATCGTTTCCCCGTTCTGAATCTCCAAACTAATGTGGTCAAGACAGTTCTTTGCCGCTTCCGGATATCGAAACGATACATCATCAAGCACAATTTTACCATTGTCTATTTCTACACTTTCCTGCACATTTTCCGGACTGTCCATCAGATTTAGAAAATTGTTAACCCTGCCTATATTCTGCGACAGTTCGCCAAGGCTGTCCTGAAATACCTCCTCCATTAAAAGGAACATCACGTCAATGGAAGAAAATACGGCAGCAAAGGCACCCACAGTAATCTGCCCACGAACACAACCTGAAACTAAAATCAAAAGAATGACACCGTATGCGAGGAAACTGAAACTATGCAATACAAGATTAATGGCAGCCTCTTTCCTACGATTTCTCCATGTGGTCTTATTCCATTTTTGTATTCCTTCACGATATAGCCGTAGAAAATATCTCGCTGCCCCAAGCACACGCGTTTCTCTATAGCAATCCAGAGTGGTCAAAGTCTGTTCATAAGCCTCTGCTTCCCTGCGTACCGAGGCAATCTGTCTTTCGATGCGGTCACCAAAATACATTTTCACACAGTTGGTTAGAAGTACCGGAAGAAATATCAAAAAAACTGTCACAATAAGTCTGAAATCCAGTCGATACATATAAATGCCCATCAGCGCAAAATATGGCACATAGAACGTAAGAATAGAATTCGCTGTATCCACCATGGCGCAGGCTTCTTTTGCCCCTTCATCCGCCATATTAATATCCGTCAAAAAACTGTTCCGCTCAAAATCTACGGGCTTCATTTTACTGATTTTTTTCTGAATCATCACGCATATACGCCCATATCCCTTCTCGCGGACCACGTCTGCATAGAAGTTCACAAAGCCGTTTAAAAGCTGGTTGATTACCTGGCAGGTAATCAAAATAACTGCCGTCAAAATTACAGTGTTCCGACTCCCCGTTCCTCCAGCACAAGCGCTGATGCTGTCAAAAAAACATTGTGTCAGGATAACCAATACCGCAAAGGACATCCCGTGGAAAATATCTACAAAAGATAAAAGCAGGTTTTCACGCCACACAGGCTTATAAATAAGCGGATATGCCCTCCAAAAAGTTTTCCAAAGATTATGATTCATATACTGTATTCACCCCTTTTCTGTCCTCTTCATACCATTTTGCCTGTTCCTCATACATTCTCTTATACAATCCGCCTTTTGCCATCAGCTGGGAATGGCTTCCTGCCTCCGAAACCATTCCGTCTTTAATCACAAAAATAATATCTGCCATTTTAACAGAGGCAAGCCGATGGCTTATTAAAAGAACGGTTTTTCCCCTGCTTATTTGCTGAAAGTTCCGATATATTTTGCTTTCATAAACAGGGTCCATAGCCGCTGTCGGCTCATCAAGTATACTAATCGGTGCTTTCGACAGAGCGCACCTTGCCAGAGCGATTTTCTGCCATTCTCCTCCGGATATATCCTGGCTGTCCTCCTTTATTTTCCCTAAAACCGTATTCACTCCATCCTTCAACTTATCCACTGTCTGACGCAGTCCAATTTCATCCATAACAGCTGTCAGCTCTTCCTCAGAAACTCCATCTTTCCTTCCGATGGTTATATTTTCTCTGACACTGATCGGATACCTTGCAAAATCCTGGAACACGTTGGAAAGAAAATCCCTGTCATAATTACGGATATCCTCTCCATTTATAAGTATTTTCCCTTCATATTCCCGGTACAAGCCATTGAGCAGCTTAATGATCGTTGTTTTTCCAGCGCCGTTCGCCCCTACAAAAGCATATTTTTTCCCATGCTGAATTTGAAATGAAATGTCTTTTAAAATCTTATGTTCCGTTCCCGGATACTGAAAAGAGACATTTCGGAATTCCAAGGTCCGAAATTCACTCACTTTCTTTCTGGTTTTTTCCATTCCCTCATGTTCTGCCACACCTTGTTCCTCTTCCATGGCAAATATTTCTTCAAGTTCCTGAAAATACTGGTTATACCAGGCGTTTCGATCTATGCAGTATGTCAGATCCCAGGACATATTCTGTACAATGCCAAACACAGCATTGACCAGGGCCATGAACATACCAAAACTCAGCCTGCTGTCTAAAGTCAGAGGTATCATCACCGCCAGAGAAAAGGCTGATACCAAAATAACAGCCATACTGCCGGCCTTGGTTTTAATAAACCATTTCAATCTCACACCTGTCGTGTAATTCCGCGCTTTTTCATACTGATGTAAAAACTTATCCCTGTATTCCTGCTGATATCCAAACAAGGTTCTCTCATCCACATATTCCCTTTTTTTAAGCATTTCATTATAGTATTCGTTGACGCGGCTAACCTTTGTGACATCAGCCTGTGCTTCATAGTCTTCTTTTCCGCTCTTCATAGCAATACGAAAGCATGGAATTGAGACAATCAGCAGGAGAAACGCAAGCCACCAAACCTGACTCAGCATAATCACCAGAATTCCGGCCACTTTTAAAATCAGCCCCAATAGCCGGAGCAGGCAGCTATAAGCCTCCCGCACCTGAACTTCCGCATTCGTATTGATACGGGAAATTTTATCTCTTATACTTTCATTTTCCATAGCTTCATATTTCAGACGGCTGATTTTTTCTACCAAAAATGGTTTAAATACAGCCCGCAAACGCATTTCTATATGCTGCCCCACAAGTTCTGTCAGACTCTTTGATATCCAACTGTAGGCAACCAGTGCCACCAGAAAGAAAATAAGAAGCAAAACCTTTCTATTTTGCGTATCTGCTGACCCAAGCGCCATAACCTGATCCACGAAATCCGCAATTACCAGCGTCTGTAAACTGGGCACTACCGCCATGAAAAGATTTAGAATAAAGAACAACCCCGCTGCCGCGAAATCTATCCGGAAAACGATTTTTACTGCATCCATTACATGTATTTTTCTCATAAATTATTGCCTCTCCCTCATATGATCTTATTCTTATTTTCTTCATACTCTTCATATGTACCTTTGAAATACTCTACGTTATTCTCACTAAAATAAAGAATAGAATTCGCTATCTTTTTTGCAAAGTATCTGTCATGGGTAACAAATATTATAGTTCCTTGGTATTGCTCAAATATGTCTTCCAACGTTTCTCTTCCCAGCAAATCCATATGATTAGTGGGTTCATCCAATAACAAAACATTTGGTTTTTTCATAAAGATTTTTGCAAAATTTAATCTCGAACGTTCTCCACCAGATAAGCTATTTACCTTTTTATGTACATCATCCTGGCGAAACATAAATGCACCCAGATAACTTCTTAGCTCATTTTGTTGGATATCTGGAAACTCCTCCCAGAAATCTGCCAAAACTGTTTTTTCAGATGAATAAGTAGCAACATGCTGATCGTAATAACCAATTTCCACATTATCTCCCCACTTTAAAAAACCAGAAACAGGTTCCAACAGACCACACATTGTTTTTAACAAAGTTGATTTGCCAATCCCATTTTTCCCCATCACTGCTAACTTGTCTCCTTTTTCCAGAGTCATTGACACTTCAAAAAAATGAGGAAAATATCCCATCTTTAAATGTTCGGCTCGGAATACCTCCAGTGCAGAATTCTTTCTTGGTTCCAGTGTAGCGAAAAAAGTACTCATATCACTTTTTCGTGGCTTTTCAATTTTTTCTACACGCTCTATGTATTTCAATTTTGCCTTTGCCATTGCAGATTTTGATGGAATATGTTTAAATCTTTCAGCCGTGTCCTTTAATCTTTCAATCTGTTTTTGCTGCTCCAAATATTTTTTCATCTGTAAATCGTAATTAAGTTTCTTTTGTTTTACATAAGCAGAATAATTTCCTACATAACGAGTTACTGATTTATACTCAATTTCATATATTTTATTGACTACCCTATCTAAAAACATTCTATCATGGGACACAATTATAACCGATTTTTCATAGTGATTAAGATAATTTTCCAGCCACTCAACCATTTCGTTATCAAGATGATTCGTCGGCTCATCCAGCAGCATGATATCAGGCTTCTTCAAAATCACCTTTGCCAATGCTATCTTTGAGCGTTCTCCCCCTGAAAACTCTAAAACTTTTTTCTTATAATCAGACTTTTTAAAACCCAGCTTAGATAAAATGATTTCTAAATCTTTTGCATAATCATATCCGCCTTTTCTAAAAAATTCTTCTTGCAGAGATGTATACTGCATTATTATTTCTTCCGAACTATCTTGTCCCATTCTAAGAACTAATTCATCCATTTTCTGCTCCATTTCAATCATAGGTAGATAAACAGATTTAATTTCGTCTTCCAACGTATTTTCTACTGAGCAATCAGGTATTTGCCTTAGATATCCTATGTTAATCCTGCCAAACTGTTCAATATAAATATCCTCGTCACTGTCACGTTTGCTTAAACTGATTTCATTAGCTATCAAATTTAATAACGTAGTTTTCCCGCTGCCATTATTACCAATAATCGCAATTTTCTCTCCATCTTTGATCTCAATATTAATATCTTCCAGTATTGTTTCAGAATTATATTTTACAATTCCATTATGAATTCTATATAGCATACAAATTCTCCTTTAAACTATTATTTGCACCTCGTTAGAATAAAATAAACCGTACAGAATACCTTGATGCATAAAATAAGATCCAACAAATATATAAAGAAAAAAGACTATACGAACAGATTCGGTTGATCTGTCCTGTAATACCGATGAATTCTTTATAAATGGCATCATTGACACACCTATGCCAGCTCCACCACTCTCGTCGCAATCTTTTCCCGAAACTTCACATCATGTTCCACGATCAGCATGGTCGGCTGGTATGTCAGGATCAAGCTCTCGATCTGCATTCTGGAAAAAACGTCTATATAGTTGAGCGGTTCGTCCCAGATATAGAGATGTGCAGGCTTTAGGAGACTCGCCGCAATCAATACCTTCTTCTTCTGCCCTTCGGAATACTCCTCCATGTTTTTGACAAACTGAACTCTTTCCAGGTCAAGCTGTCTTAGGATCGCGCAAAAAAGGCTCTCATCCAAATCATTTTCTCTGCAGAAGTCCTTGATGCTGCCGTGCA
>CAYXKS010000250.1:0-5572 GCA_964465725.1 uncultured Bacteroides sp.
TCCTACAGCACGATCATGGATATTCTGTATACCAATCAGCCTATGTATACTTATTTGAGTATCGACTATACAGAGCTGTCCTACGGGGAGATGTTCTATTATACAGACAGACAGCTGCTGCACAGCATGATTTCTCTGTTTCCGGGAATCTACAGAGTGAGTTTTTATTCCGATAATGATACGCTGCCGAGAGACAACTATTATTTTTATCAGATAGATCAGCTTCCTGACGGATTTCGGAAGAAGGCGGACGCAAAGAGCGGTACTGCGGTGGCCGGAGGAGTCGTGAAACGGAACAAAGAGGATTATGCAGGTCTGATACGGAAGCTGAACTACTACAGCAGCGGCGGAATTGAGAACTACCTCCTCATACTGATCGATATAGAGGAATTGAATGAAAGATTTCTGCAAAACAGTGGGAGCAGGCAGGTATATCTGGTTGAGGAGGGAGGGCAGCTGATGGCGGCCTCCGATGAGACTGTGGTAGGCAGGAATATTTTTGCACTGATGCCGCAATGGCGGGAACTGACGGATGCTGAAGGCGGTCAGGTCATTTCTTTGGAAGATAAATCGGTTATCTGCATGTCGATGGATGTAGGTCTGGGAATGAAGCTGATCATGACAGAGGATCAGGCAAGCCTGTTAGAAGAGGCGGAAGCGGTTGCCAGGAGGATTCTGCTTATTTTTGCAGGCAGTTCCCTGCTGGTATTCGGGGTAATCTTTTTCTATGGGAAAATGTCTTCCCTGCGCGTGGATAAGGTGGTATATGCTGCCAAAAAGCTGGGCGACGGTCAGTTTGATTATATTCTGAAGGATATGGGTAAGGATGAGATCGGACAGATTGCAGACGCATTTAATCTGTTGAATGAGAGAATACAGATTCTGATTCAGGATAATTACGAGAAGAAGCTGATGATCAAATCCAGTGAGATGAATCTTCTGCAGGAGCAGATCAATCCCCATTTCCTGTATAATGCTCTGTCGGTCATTACCTCAATGTCCATGCGTGAGAATGGAAAACGTACGGTGGAATGCCTGCGATATCTGGCAGATTTTTACAGAATCTCTCTGAACAAGGGACGTGAGGTAGTCACGATACAGGAGGAACTGGATCTCTTGAAGAATTATATGAAGATCCAGAAGATCAGGTTTGGGGAAGATGTGAATATCAGTTACGAAGTAGACGAGGAAACACTGGAATTTCACACGATCAAGCTGTTACTTCAGCCATTGGTGGAGAATGCCATACATCATGGGCGGAGGGATGAGGGAGTTCTGAATATCCGGGTAGGCGTAAGACGGAAGGGAAACCGGATCGTCTATGTGGTGGCTGATGATGGACTGGGAATTGAACCGGAGAAACTTGTGAAGCTAAGGACAGACCTGAAGCAGTCCCAGGGTGGGTTTGGGCTGAAGAATGTGGATATCAGAGTGAAGCTTCAATACGGAGAGAATTATGGTGTGAATGTGGAAAGCAGTCTGGGCACTGGGACGCGGATTTGTGTAGAGATCCCTGTGGTGAAGTAGGTATGTCAGAGCAGCTTGTGAATTATTTTAGGAAATCCCGTATGGAACAACGGAAAATGTCAGATCCGTTATTTCATACGGGATTTTCATTTTGAGAAAAGTTCCAGATTCATAAAGTAATGTCTATTCTGTATAGTGCTGTGGAGGAGAGAATGGATTTGGTGTACAAAATGCATCAAAAAGTAGAAGATAAAGATGCCGGTATTGTTATCATATTGTTAGATATTAAAAGAAATTGTTGGATATTTATATTGACTGGGACACGGAAAGGAAAAATCGTTCAAAATTAACAGTTATTGTTAAAATCTATTCTTGAGGACGGGTCAGCATAAACATAAAATATAGTTGCATGGAAATAAAAGTATACAAAATAAACAAAGAGAGGGTGGTTATTAATGAAAAAAGCAGTTCCTGCAGCTGCCAAGCCCAAGAAAAGTGTTAAGGAAAGATTCTGGGAGCAGAGATATCTGTTTCTGCTGCTTCTGCCTTCGCTCATATGGGTAATACTGATCTGTTATGCGCCTATGACCGGTCTGTATATGGCATTTATCAATTACACTCCCAAGGGGAACGGGTATTTTGCAGATCTTGCCAGTGCCCAGTTTGTGGGATTTGATTGGTTTAAGTATTTCTTTTCAACAGACTTTCTGATCATCATGCGAAATACACTGGCGACCAGTCTGCTTACACTGTTGTTCTCCTTTCCGCTGCCGATCATTCTGGCGATCTGCCTGAATGAGGTAAAGAGTGCAGGTGCGAAGAAATTTGTACAGACAGCTTCTTATCTGCCTTACTTTATTTCATGGGTTATTGCGGCAAATATTTTTATTACGTTTCTTTCTGCAGACGGTGTGATCAATCACCTGCTGATGGCAATCGGATTTACAGATGAGCAGATCCTGTTCTTCCAGAAAGGACCTTATTTCTGGTGGATCATTGCAATCGCCAATGCATGGAAAGTGCTGGGATATAATGCGATCATTTATCTTGCGGCGGTATCCGGCATCAGCCAGGATATGTACGAGGCGGCGGATGTGGATGGGGCGACCAGAGTACAGAAGATCTGGTACATAACACTTCCGGCTTTGAAGCCTACGATCATGGTACTTCTGATTCTGGCAATCGGCGGTGTTCTTAACACAGGGTTTGAGCAGCAGTTGTTGATGGCCAACGATTCCATCCTGAATTACTCCGACGTCCTGGATACTTACGCATATCGCTATGGTCTGAAAAACGGTATGTATTCTTATGGTACTGCTGTAGGTTTGTTTAAGTCGGTTGTATCGTTCATTCTGGTTATGGGTGCGAACTCCCTGTCCAAGAAATTCGATGACGACAATGCGGCATTGTTCTAGGAGGGGAGGAGGAAGAGATGCGAACACAATCTGTATCAAATAAGAAAAAACCGGTTTCGGATATTGTACTGGATGTCTTTACTGTTATTTTTTTGACACTGGTGGTTGTTATCTGTGTATATCCATTCTGGAATATTTTCATTGTTTCTATCAATGATGCGACCGATGCAATCAGAGGCGGGTTGTATTTTCTGCCGAGAAAGCTGAGCTTTGCAAGCTATGCGGATATTTTGTCAAGATCCACATTTATGCATTCTATTCTGGTAACGCTTGCCCGTACCGCGATTGGAACGCCGCTGGCTGTACTGGTGACAACGGCTTTGGCCTATGTACTTTCCAGAAAAGACCTGCTTTTTAAGAAGCCCATTACATTGTTATTTATCTTTACCATGTATTTTGGCGGCGGCCTTGTACCCTACTATATGGTACTGAAAAATCTGGGAATGTTGGACAATTTTATTGTATTTATATTCCCGAATCTGGTCAGCGTTTACAACATGATCCTGGTGAGAAACTATATTGAAGGAATGCCGGAAGCGCTTTTTGAGGCGGCGAAGATAGATGGCGCAAATGATCTGGTCGTATTTTTCAGACTGGTGATTCCGCTGTCAAAGCCGATTATCATGACGATCGCACTGTTTGTGGCGATCATGCACTGGAACTCATGGTTTGATGCATATTTGTATACGAACTCCCAAAGCCTGAAGACCATGCAGTCGATTCTGGTGGAGATATTGAATCAATATCAGACGACGGGCGCGAATCAGGCGGCCAACCGTACCGGACAGGGAATCACGCCTGACAGTATCCGCATGGCGGCTACCATGGTGGCTACGATTCCGATCATCATGGTTTATCCGTTTATCCAGAAGTACTTTGTAAAAGGTATCATGCTCGGTTCGGTGAAGAGCTGATAATGGTAATTAATAATTAATGAAAGGTTCCGGATGATCGCGATGCAATTCAGGATGTCCGGATGTATATAACAGTGAAGGAATCTGAACTGTTGCATGATAACATAAAAGGAGGAAAATTTATGAAAGTAAAGAAGCTAACAGCGCTCATTCTGGGCGTGACAATGCTGGCGGCCACTGTTACAGGCTGCGGCGGTTCAGGAAATGACAGTGCAGGGGCAGGCAGCCTGGCGGAAGGCTCGGGAGCGGAAGCGTCATCAGACGGACCGATTACCCTTACCTTTTTTGATAAGAATTCCGGCAGTAATACCTTTGATGATCCAGTAGCGCTGGCAATCCAGGAAAGAACCGGGGTGACGGTACAGGTGGAAAATCCGACAGGAGACCCGCTGGAGAAGTTGAATCTGATGCTTACAGGACAGAACTATCCGGATATTGTTCTGATGGACCGCGGCAATGAGATTGTGAACCGCTATATTGAGGCCGGGGCATTGATTCCCCTGAACGACCTGATTGACGAATACGGACCGCACATCAAGGAAATGTACGGAGAAGTTATGACAAAGAGTGTCTATTTGGATGGCAAGAACTATTATCTGAATAACTGGTATGGTGTGGATCCCGATGCAGTGGCAGGTGTATTGATGAGAAGAGACCTGCTGGCCGAGATCGTCGGGGAGGATCGTGCCAACAGCAACGAGCCTTTTACACAGTCTGAATATCTGGATATTTTAAGACAGTTTAAAGAGAAGTATCCTACGATCGACGGCAAAGAAAGCATAGCGGTGACTCTGGATGCAGAGAGCAAAAACTATGAAGGTACTCTGTTTGGAATGTATGGCATGACCACTTATTATATTGATGAGAACAATAATGTCCAGCACAGGGCTAAGGATCCCAGATTTAAGGATGCGGTAACGTTTGCAAATACTCTCTATACGGAAGGTCTGCTGGATAAGGAGTGGGTTGTAAATAAGAAGGAGCAGTGGACGCAGAAGCTCTCGGCAGGAAATGTGTTCTCCACATTCTGCTCTTACTGGGATCCGGACAGTGCCAACACCAGTCTGGCTTCTACAATCGGTGAGGATGCGCAGTTCTACAGCTACAAAGTGGTGGCGGATGGTGTTGATCCTTCTGAGACACAATACAGTGGAAGAAGTACACTTGGCTGGGATGCGATCGGTATTACAAACAACTGCCAGAACCCTGAAGCAGCAATTAAATTCATTGATTTTCTGGTAAGTGAAGAAGGACAGTACCTGATGATGTGGGGCCTGGAAGGCGAGAATTGGGATATGGTTGACGGAAAGCATGTTCCGAAACAGGAGATTATCGACGGTTTCAAAAATGATTTCGACGCAACGAAGCTGGAGACCGGTATTCGTAAATGGACATGGTTTATCAAGAATGGTTACGGCTCGGACGGAACACCTTACGATGTGACAAAATATGAAACTTCTGACACGACTAATTTCGCCAATGCAAGCTTTGGGGAATCTGACAGATGGGATACGGCGGATTATACAGGACTGGAGCCCGCAGGAAGCTCTCCGGAAGGTCTGAAATGGCAGAAGGTTAAGGATGTCTATGACCAGAACTTCCCGAAGATAGTAAATGCGGCAGACACTGCGGAAGCAGCAGCTGTCTATGAGTCGATGCTGTCAGAGATGGAGGAATCCGGTTTGTCAGAGGTGGAAGCCTATATGTCTAAACAGTATCAGGAAAGAATGAAACTGTGGGGAAAAGCGGAGTAAAAGGGTTATCATATAAGAAAGT
>CAYXKS010000251.1:0-3664 GCA_964465725.1 uncultured Bacteroides sp.
AAATAATGTCATTAACTTAAGTTCATTCTCATTTTCCTCTGGCTCCTCCGTTCCTGTCAGTTCAGGAAACAATGTCATCAACTTAAGCCAATACTCAGCGTATGTCATTGTGTAATTGACATGCTGTTTTAGTATACCATATTTTCTTCTGAAATGTTATGATAGCTATAGTAAATATACATATATATGATATATGATGATCTTATCCTGACTGCTGTTCCAAACAAAACCCAAATAAAACCCAAGCAAGACCAATACCACTGGCCAGGAAGCTGTCTAAGATCAACCCCGCCATCATATAACACACGAAATTAAATGGAGAATTCAAAATGCAAATAAAAAACTTCACGTACATTACCGCACTATTATCACTTATATTTATACTGCTTCTACCGTTCACTCTGTCTGGCTGTGCTCTCCCGGCTGGCAAGGACAGCAATCATAACACGCCGACTTCCTCTGACAATACCTTTTCAGACAACACAGATTCTATAAATAACACAAGTTCTTCCCGCAAAACCGTTCCGGCTCCAGGACCTGTGACAGACTATATCCGCGCCTCAGAACTCGTTTCAGAATCTCATTTTGACTCGGATATGGACTCGGATGTGTCTTCTTCTGAAGCAGGCCTACGGCTCAATTCTTTTCCTGATTTAAGTGTTCCAACCTATCTCACGAAAGTGGAAAATACCTATTTTCTGGTAGACTGCTATCATAACCAAATAATCTATAATGATAATTTAACTGATCCTCTTAGCGAATGGAAAGTGATGACAGATAGAATCGACAAAGGACACACCCTTGCAAGTGATGGAGACGTGTATCTAATTGATGACACAGAACAAAATCGTGTTTTAATTTTTGAAAAACAGGGCGACAGCTATATTCATACGCAGACTTTTCAGGATATCGGCAACAGGCCGCACTATATTATATATGACGAGCCTACCGATACTTTCTACGCGTGGAGCTCCATGAGTGGCGAAATGTACCTCTTCCGACACAATCCCGGTGATACAAGAATGTACCTGACGGAGATTCGCAGCATAGAATCTTTAGATCAGGTCTATGTCCGCTCCTTCACCATTATCGGAGACGATATTTATTTCGTATCCGGCAACGCCTCCATCATCCGCGCGGACCTGACAAGCTTCGAAATTCTGGAAAGATATCCTGTTCCGGACAACATGGCCGGTATGATCCAGCTTACCCTGATCCAGGATTATTACTATATCACAGTCTCAACAGATATCACAGGGAATCAGGACTATGCTACCATTCTGCGCACTGACGATCTGGCCTCACTGGCGGAAGGCAAATATGAAGATATCTACGATTATTTCATCGGCGGAGGCACGCCTTACTATATTACCAAAACAGATAACACATATTATTTAACCGAGCATCGTCTGCCCGGCCATTCTCTCTGGAGCTTCCAGATAGAGAATAATGAGATCACACATGTGGAAGCCATCTATTAAATTGTTGCTCTATCCTGCATCGTATTTCCCTGAGTAAATTTGCACTTCCTTGCGTCTATACTTCCTCACCGAAACGCACCTTTCTGGCATTTATGTCTCCATAAATCTCCAGTTCCGGTATCGCCTGGAGGAATTTGGTGAACTGGGAATAACCATAATTCTTCGGCTTGAAGCCAGTGTATTTGCGGTGTACATTATTGCTGAGTTCATTCACCCGCATACCTTTCTTCCCCGTAAGCTTCACAAGCATCTTAATATAATCAACGATCTCCTCCTCAGACTCCTGATTCTCTTTCAGTTCTACATTGATACGGGTATTATTCTTAACCAGTTTCAGACTCGGAATCTCCTCCAGGAAACGTGATAACAGGCTGTATCCATAATTACGCACATCGAAATCCGGATACTTGTTGAGAAGTCTGCTTCCGATTTCTCCAAGTCCAGTCTCCTTATCCTTGTTCTCATTTTCCGTAATGATATTGATAATCGCGCTCTCTATGACATCTTTGCTGATCGAGGTTGATTCCTTCTCCTCAGTCGCCGTCCTGGCAGCCGCTTTCTTCCCCCTGCTCTTGCTTCCTATCCCACGGGATGTGCCATGAGCGCTCTCCCGCTCTGTCTCCTGTGTATCCTCCTGAAGCTCTTCATCATCCTCATCAATCAGGTTCTCGAGAACGGTGAATTGCGAACAGGCGGTGCGAAAGGAACGGGGCGTTTTCTCTTCCCCCATTCCCACTACACTCATACCGGATTCCCGCAGGCGGATCGCAAGCCTTGTAAAATCACCGTCACTGGAAACGATGCAAAACCCGTCCACGTTTCCCGTATATAGGATATCCATGGCATCGATAATCAGAGTCGAATCCGTCGCATTCTTACCGACTGTGTTGCTGAACTGCTGCATGGGAGTAATCGAATTCTCCATCAGCTTGTTCTTCCATCCCTTAGCCTGGGTGCTTGTCCAATCGCCATAGGCTCTGCGATATGTCACAATTCCGTGCTTCGTCATCTCGTCCATAATCGCAGAAATATATTTCGAAGATATGTTATCCGTGTCAATCAATATTGCAAATCTCTTATCTTCCATAATAAAAAGTACTCCTCTCCTGGCTCTTTCTCATCACTCAGCACCCGTTCACATATCAAATCATGATTTAATGCAATGACATATTACAGATAGTCCACTCCGTTTCCCATGGCAGCGCGCCAATCATAACGCCCGTAATACCACTTGCAATAATACTTATAAGAACGTTTGTATTATAGTAAACGGCTTGACCGCTTTCCGCTTAGAAATCCTGCAGACACCATATATGGAGGCTATCACAAATCCGAAACCAAAATTTCTCATGCCGTTAACTATATACACTATCTATATTATATTTCCACATTTACTCTCATCCGCAGATATTCTTTAATCATTTTCACACAATTATCCCATCCCACTCTGGAACTATTAAATGTCAAATCGTAATTTAACGGATTCTTCCAATCTTTTCCCCTCGTATAATACTTATAATAGTCCGACCGGTATTTATCTGTCTTATGTACCAGCTCCTTCGCTCTGCTTTCGGACACCTGCATTCTGTCCATAACAGTAGCTATGCAATCTTTCTCCGGTGCTTCCACATAGACGCTGATCACATTTGGTTCATCTTTCAATATATAATCCGCACATTTACCGATTACCACAAAAGATTCCGTCTTGGCAAGTTCTCTGATAATCTCAGACTGAATATTGAATAGATTGATGTCCGATGTAAATTCCTTATCACTTGGTTCGACCACATAAGTATAGGGAATCTTCATCAGATGTTTCATCGCATAGCTTCCGCGCAGCTTTTCATCCACCTCCGCAAAAAGCTGCTTGTTAATGCCGCTGTACTCTGATGCCATATCAATCAGCTGATGTGCATAGCAGGGAATCCCCAGTTCCTCCGCAAGCTGAGTACCGATTGCCTTTCCTCCACTACCAAATCCACGTGCAATCGTAATTACATAGTTCTCCATATGCCCTTCTCCTTCCGGTTTCATAACAGTTTGGTCTCCAATGTCAATAAGCCCAAATTTTCCTTCATTCAATAACAGTTGAATTGTTTCTACCATATCCTAATATAATATAAGTTTATCATAAATTCCCTTGTATTAATACCTTTAAAATATCATAATTCTTCGCAATAATA
>CAYXKS010000251.1:3764-5514 GCA_964465725.1 uncultured Bacteroides sp.
CAAGTCATGAAATCCTTCTCACCCTAACCAACCCTGCAGAATCAACAAAATCAACAGCACAGGTAATATATAAGTAACATAGATCCGAATCCCCTTCGGAATCTTCAATCCCTCTCCGGTATTGGCCTCCTGCAGATACTTGTCAAATCCCCATCCGTATCTTGTCACACAGAACAGCAGATAAATCAGTGACCCTATAGGCAGAATCACATTGCTTACCATAAAATCTTCCAGATCCAGGATCGTGCTCTCCGCTCCCATCGGATGGAAAGCAGACCAGATATTGTACCCAAATACACAGGGCAGCGACAGCACTATGAGCGCTATCAGATTAAACAGACAGGATTTCTTACGGCTCCAGTGGAACAGGTCCATCCCGCAGGATATAATATTCTCAAATACTGCCAATATCGTAGAAAATGCCGCAAACGTCATAAACACGAAGAACAGCGTTCCCCATATCCGGCCTCCTGCCATATGGTTAAAAATATTCGGCAGCGTTATAAAAATAAGGCTCGGTCCCATATCAGGACTGATATCAAACGCAAAGCAAGTCGGGAAAATAATCAAACCCGAAACCAAAGCCACAAAGGTGTCCAGAATCGCGATATTTACGGACTCTCCCAGCAGCGTGCGCTTTTTATCGATATAACTTCCAAATATCGCCATAGCGCCGATTCCCAGACTTAATGTAAAGAATGCCTGGTTCATGGCCGCGGTGATCGTCTGCAGGACTCCCACCTCTTTCATCCTCTGCACATCGGGAAGCAGATAGAATTTCAATCCCTCCATTCCGCCTTCCAGTGTCATTCCCCGTACCGCCAAAACCACTATAATAAAGAGAAGAAGCGTCATCATAACCTTGGTGATCCTCTCGACTCCCTGCTGCAATCCCAGCGAACAGATCAGGATACCCGCCACCACGATAATGATCATAACTACTGTCAAAACCTGAGGATTGTCCAACATACTCTGAAACATCCCCGCTACTTGCTCCGTATCTTTTCCGGTAAATTTCCCAGTGAGCATTTGGTAGAAATAATATAGCATCCATCCCGCCACGGTCGTATAGAACATCATCAGAATATAATTGCCCGCCATGCCGAGATATCCGTTCAAGTGCCATTTCTGTCCCGGTCTCTCCAGTTCCGTAAAGCTCTTGATTACACTTTTCCTGCTGGCGCGTCCCACCGCAAATTCCATCGTCATGACAGGCACACCCATGGCAGCCAAAAACAGCAGATAAAACAGTACAAACATACCGCCGCCATACATACCCGCAATATACGGGAACCTCCACACATTACCGATTCCTATTGCGCATCCTGCCGATAACAGAATAAACCCCATACGCGAGCCAAGTTTTTCTCTTTCCACTTTATTACTTCCTCCTGCTACAATTAATCACATGAATCAGACGCACAACAGTCTCTTCTCATCTATTATGTGACAGCCGCCAGGCCAATGCCATTCAGAAAAATACGGTACACACTGTCAGATGCGTCCGCTTTCACTTAATGAACATTGGATTCCAGGTATTCTATAGTTAACGACATTGGAAATTTTGTTTTCAATCTTGCAGAAGCTTCCCTATATGGCTTCTGTAAGGACCGGAAACAAAAATTTGTTATGTCGTTTACTATTAGTATACCATAACAGCCAAAATTTGCCAGCCCCGCTTCTTATATAAATAGTTAATCACAACAATTCTGTTTTTTAGGTATGCAAATCAGTAAGAATAGTTCAGAAC
>CAYXKS010000252.1:0-5510 GCA_964465725.1 uncultured Bacteroides sp.
TTGAATGTAAATCCCGCGTCCCCGGCTCTTATAGACAGGTTACTTTTTATCCCGTTGTAATCACAAAATAGCTTTTCATTTTCACCAAGTTTATACAAATGATTATCTATATTTCAACAATATACGTTCAAAAAACCCCTTATCCTCATTAACCCATCCTCCTCTGTCACCTTTTTCAATTTGTTCTTCTGCCAGATTAAGAGCTTTTGATATTTGACCCAAGTCAATATATGCCAAACATTTTAATGTCTCTGAATCCGATATCTGCTCATGAGAAAAAATGTAATCAATAATATCATTCTCCTCAAGAAAACCAGCAAATCTTCCCGTCGCTTTATCAACAAAGGAATCTACTATTCCGTCAATATCATCTGTTAGCTGTATTGTATCCCCCGCTATAAATATACCCGGTGCTGAAAAGGCTCCATTCACTCTGAGTGTATTACCCCGCTTAATATTATCTTCCATATCCATGATTGTCCAAAATATATTATCGAACGACATTTTCTTTGTTTCCAATCTGTAACCCAAATCTCCATAATGTGTAAACGCAAAATATGCATATAAAAGATTATCCTCCTCGACTTTATAAAACATATATTGCGGCGCCTTATATCCAGATTCTTTCGCCTTTTGCTGAATCCTCTTCACGTATTCCTTCCGAAGCTGCTTATTTATTTTCATTGATCTGATTCCACCTCCGTAATATGACATTCTATTGCCAGATCAAGTTCATTAATCCGACCAGGTATCTGTTTCAAGAAATTATACGTATTCTGTGTTGGCTCGAACAGAAAATGAATCTCAAAAATTACATGTCGTACCTCGGTATCTGTATATACCTCTTTATATTGTCCACTTTCGCAAAAACCAATATATGCATTAATCTTTTCCTGTAGAATTAACAAATGCTCATATTCATCTTGCCACTCCAAATGATCAGTAATCAACATTTTCATTGTTTCATTCTCCGACAATCCAATCCCATCTACAACTTCGCTCTCTACAACTGACATACGCTCCTCCTTAATCATTTTGGTCTTATAATTTCAACTTTGGTACCTGCTGGAATTGGATAACCTTTAGTGAAGATATCTTTACCTGTTCCCACCACATTACCTCCACTCGTCTTTATCTCTTCAAAAGCAAATTCTTGGTTATGTGTCAAAGGAGCCGTGGCCGATGACTTATATTCTTCAATCACAACATTACCATTAGCATCTATTCCTATTGCATCCACTCGTGTTTTATACCCTGACTTAGTCTCTATCGTAATTTGTTGAACAGCATGCTGGTTTTTAACGCTAAATTCCTCAAATTTTTGTTGTTCATATGCCGTCCCTCTGGCTTTGTTTTCAGCTAATATTTCAGCCTTAATCTTCTTTTCACTATTATCATATAATGCTCTTTCTTTTATATTTCCTGTATTACTATTATTTGTACCATATAATTTAGGATTTGACAATCCTGCCATAAGCATTACGTTACTGACTGCCGCCGATGACTCTTTGACAAATTCATAGTTCCCCGGCCCCATCGTATTTGCCATTGCGTTATATCCCGTAACCCCTGCCATGGAATCATTCACCTTGACCGCCATATTACTGAAAGTCGCTGTATACCCCGTCATCATAGCTGCATTCATGATGGTCTCGCCGCTGATAAACACACCTGTCGGCAGGACGACACCCGTCATCCCGTATGGTACAACCTGGGCCGCTATTACTTCAGATGCGTACGGCACCATACAGAAAGCCGCTCCAGCTACCGCTCCTTCTGTGGAACTGATGAATCCGGTCATCAGGTAAGCATCTAGGCCGCTCACCTCCTGCCGTCGGTAATCATTGACCGCCATGCTGCCCACTGCCGCCGTACCACAGAATCCCGCAAGGCCGCCCACGACCCATGGCGCAAATGCCGCCGTTGCGCCTCCCGTAAATATTACAGACGCCACATAGCCCGCACCCAGCGCCACGCCTCCCACTACTGTCAGCCCTGCCAGGCAGTACCCGGCAAGTTTTCCCCAGCTGAACCCTTCCTCTTCATCCGGCTCTGTCTCTTCCGGGTCATCCTTATACGGTTTGTAACGGATAAAATCCGTCATGCACAGTACACTGACACTGGACAGTGCGTTGAACTCATTATTAAATGTGAATCCCGCGTCCCCTGTCCCTGTAGGAGGATTGCTCTTTGTCCCATTCGGGATGATATCCCGGCCTTTTTGCTCACAATGGGCACCCGATCTGAACATGTTGATCTCCTGCGGGGTATATGCATGGATCTTTTCAGCCTCCATCCTGACCTGTCCGGACGCCGTCAGTTCCATCCTGGCACTACTCCCAAACGTTACTGCGCTCCCGTCACACAGGGCTGTCTGTCCGCCGCTTCCCTGCATGGACAGATGTTCCGGGTGAAGTTCCATCCTCTTGCCCGCTGCCGTCGTGAAGGTCCTTTTCTGCTGCCCGGGCATGCTGTCCCCGTTATCCCTTGGGCTCGTGGACGCTGCCCCTTCTGAGGCTTTGCCGGAGCCAAAATACAGCCTGACAGTGTCCCCTCTCTCCGGCATGGCATACATAATATTTCCGGAAACAGGCGTCCATTCCCATTCATGATCCGCTCCCTCATAAGGTTCATCTATCTGCAGGTTCACTTTCATCTTTTCTGCCTGTGTGCTGACCACCTTCCCTGCAAATTCCATGCCTGTCAGCCTGTCATGGTCTATGTATGGGACATACCAATTCCCGCGCCCGCCAGCCCAGTAGGTAAATTCAAGCTTTTCATGGACCAGCTCGATCTGCTTCCTGTATACCGCACAGCTGCCGGATCCGGTATCGATATGATCCCCGATCCTGCCATTCTCATCGCTCCTAACCTTGTAATACACATAATCCTTCCTCGTGATTTCGCTTCTCCTCCGGTCCGCCTCATAGCATTTCCGACTGATCCCTGCATGGTAGGAATCCGTTTCAGAACTTATACGTATCCCCTCTTCCATACCAAAATACAAGGCCCTGCTGCCTGATTCACAATCTGCATACACAGGGATATTCAGATGGCTTCCAAGGCGCTTAAGGAACTCCCAGTCCGTTTCCCCGTATTGGATGACAGGTTCATTTATTGTCTTCTGTGCATCATCTGTACAGGCAGCATCCATACTTCCATAAGGTTCAAGAACCCGCCTGATCACCTGTCCATATGTCATGGCAGCATTCTGGAAAGAACGCTGTCTTTCTGTTCTGTCAAGCTTCTCGCTGGCCGTAACAGCAGCTATCTCAATGTAAGATACTCCGCCAGCCATATGTACTGCTGCTGTTTTAATGCTGCCTCTGAACAGAAGTTCACTGGCCTCTCCAGTCCTGTAGACCCGGATCGGAATATCATTCATGGAAAGTAACATCTGCTGCGCTTCCATGCCGTTTTCAAGCAGGCCCGTGACTCTGCATATCCCGTGTTCCTGCACCCCGGCCACTATTTTCAGCGCAGTGACATATTTTATCTTTACAGCAGAATCAACCTGTATATTACCGCTGGCCATTGCATCCATGGCATTTTCCCTCCTTTGCACCTTTTCATTGGGTGATCCTCTGTACCCATTTAATGACTCCAGTACCTGACCTGCTTTTAAAACCACTGCCGAAAGCTTCTTCCACACTGCAGTATAGGATTTCACCGTCTGCTGTATCGTAGAGCATCACTTTCTCTCCTTCTATGTACAGGACCACGAAAGAATGGCATTCATTTTTATCATGCAATACTGCATTTCCGATGATATATTCCTGGCAGCTGACAGATTCCATGATCTGGTTCCGGTGCCTGTCCCATAATGATGACATATCGTCATGGAATCCCAGTGTCTCTACCTTTACCCTGTTGCTGTATATATCACCGGTAAGATAATATTTGATCCCCCTGGTCTTTGCTTCATCATCACCGCCGATATCACCGTCGTATCCGATATACCTTCCGGTATTTGCGTTCATGACGATCGCCCTCTGCCATGCATCAACCCGGATCATGCCAGCCTGCTGGAGATCCCAGTTGATCCCGTCAGTATTATCTGTCTCCACACCATTCTCATACTCTGATACTGTCACACACCCACATTCTTCAGGCCGCGCTCTTATAATATCAAAACCAAACTTCGTATGTCGTATTTTGTATTGCTCTCCCACTATCCGGCACGCCACAGCCCAGCACCAGTGCTGCCTGTTCTGAATATACTCTAATCCTTTCATCTACAGATTCATCCCTTTCGTTTTACCAGGCTTAAAATTTTACTTTTAAAAAATCTGAAAAAGAATAAAACTGGTCCGGGAATATCGGATTACGGCACTGCCCGGAAGTGACCGGGATGATTATTCCCCCGTATTTGCACACCAGGAAGGAATTCATTGTTAATACACTCTGCCCGCATGGCCCTTTCACCGCAGCGGCGCTTGTACAAAGCTGCCGGTCAGCAGGGTTCTTATCCCCATTGTCCACGATCCTGGTAAGGACATATGGGTTTTTCCATGTCCCGATAATGACCGGTTCACATTTAAATCCTGTGACTTTTCCGGGCGTCTCATCTTTACTGTTCTTCTTTGTCTTCTTATATGTTATGATCTCTGTCGGCGGCGGGCTCCCCTCCACCGGGCAGCACACCCCGAAATGTGTGATATTGCATTTCTCTTTTCCACAGACCGGTTCGGCCACACATTCCAGTTCGTGCAGTAAAGGATGCACTCCTTCATAAACACCATGGCATTTGGGAAGATTGACCTTCCTCTTATGGCTTCCGTTCGTGCAGACCAAAGTTGCGCCCCGTACAAGATATTCGCTTAAGTCCATACTGCTTTTCCTCCGTATATCTCTGACCCTATTGGCCAGAATCTGCTGGTTCGATTATTCCCCCGTATTTGCATATGAGGAACGACTGCATCGTCAAGGTATTCTGTCCATTTCCCTTTCCTTCTTTTTCTGCCCTTTTCCTGTCTGCAGGATTTTTCATCCCATTATCAATGATCTTTGTTTTTTCATAGCAGTTTTTCCATCTGCCTATTATAACTGGTTCGCACTTGCATCCACTTACAGTTCCTGATGATCCATCCCTGCTGTTCAGTGGAGTCTTTAAATATGTTTTTGTTTCCGTGGGCGGCCCGGCTTCACATACCCCGAAGTATGTAATATTGCATTTTTCAAGCCCGCATTGGCATTCCGTCTTACATTCCAATTCATGCAGGAGCGGAAGCTCGCCTATGTATATACCATGGCACTTGGGGAGATTGATCTTTCTCTTATGGCTTCCCTTACTGCATACCAGAACAGCCCCTCTTACCAGATACTCGTTCATTCTCCCTGCAGTATTCTTTTTGGCATTCTCAGAAATTTTCTCTTCTGCTTCCCGACCACCTGCCACATCCATTTTCTTAATTCCAGCTAAAGAAGCCAGTATCTTACCAGCCGCCCTGTCAGCTGCCATCAATATATCAATTCCTGACATTCCAGTCTCCTCCCCGCCGCTCCATTTT
>CAYXKS010000253.1:0-5489 GCA_964465725.1 uncultured Bacteroides sp.
ACGGAGGTTTCCTATGAGAATTCTACTTGCCGAAGACGACAGACATTTAAATGGCACCCTGACTTATCAATTAGAACAGCAGGGCTTCACCGTAGACCCTTGCTTCGGCGGTGAAGAAGCTCTCTATCAGGGTGAACAGAATATATACGACGTCATCTTACTGGACAGAATGCTTCCGGGCATGGAAGGCACCGATATTCTGACCACACTCAGACGAAAGGGAATCAAAGCGCCCATCATCCTGATTACCGCTCTGGGAACACTCTCAGATAAAGTAACCGGTCTTGATCTGGGTGCTGACGACTATCTGGTGAAGCCTTTTGCCTTCGAGGAACTGATGGCAAGAATCCGCTGTGTCTCCAGAAGGCCCCACGCCCTCACGGTGGACGACTCCTTCACAGTCGCCGATGTCACCTGGCAGTCATCCGAAAGCATCCTCACCGGTCCTGCCGGACGATGCACTCTCTCCAAAAAAGAAGCGGCTCTGATGGAGATCTTCTTACATTCCAAAGAACAGACATTGCCAAGAAATACACTGCTCATGAAGGTCTGGGGCCCGGACAGTAATGTGGAAGAGGGAAACCTTGACAATTACATCCATTTTCTGCGCAGACGGCTTCAGAATACAGGAAGCAGCCTGCAGATCAAGACGGTGCGGGGAATCGGATACAGCCTGACCCAGAAACAGTAGTATTGTAATCAAAGCTTTGTCCAAATCACAGGAATGAAACGGTTACCCGGCTCACAGTTCATTTGAGCCCAAGAAAACACCTGTAACAGTGAAGCCAAAGGATGAACTGTTACAAACACCTGTGGTTTATGCCCTGTATACATGGAGATGCAAATATGTTTAAGAAAGTACATCTTCGGCTTACCCTGCTCTGCGCAGGGATCACCGCTGTCATTATGATTATCATGTCCCTCTGCTACCTCTATGTCTCTGAAAAGGGACTTTATCAGAATCAATTTCAGGCTTTTCAGAACGATATCAATACCATCTCCACCAATCTGGAACAGCAGACCGTCATCTCCATGGAATGGCTGTCCAAGATGGAGGCACAGGGTAACTATCGTTTCTTCGTTCTGGATAACGGCGTCCCTTTTCTCTACAATCAGCTGTCCTCTCCGAAGGAAGAAAAAAGAAACGACCAGCTTCTCCTGGAAAGCCGTGAAGCCCTGAATAACCTCTCCGATGTGTCCGCTACCATTAGTGACAGCATCAACAGCGTGATCACACATTTCGAATATGAATTTTCTTCCCCTTCCACAGAAAACGAATATTTCTGCAGTGTCATTCAGATGGGAACAGACAGTTCCACCCTGGAAATCATAGTTTTTTATTCTCTGTGGCGTCTGGACCGGCAGATACACGATCAGAGAATCCGCTTTCTCTTAATCGACACCACCGCTGTTCTCCTGTTGAGTGTATTTTCCTGGTTTTTCACCGGTATTCTGTTGAAACCCATTGTGGAGAATCAGCAGAAACAAGCCATGTTCGTGGCCTCAGCCTCCCACGAACTGCGCACACCTCTGTCCGTCATCCTGTCGGCGGCGGAATGCTGTCGCAACGCAACGCCTGAAAAGCAAGAAGGTTTCATCAAAACCATCTATCAGGAAGGGCTTCGCGTCTCCTCTCTTGTGACTGATATGCTCACCCTTTCCTGGTCAGACAGCCACCGTTTCCCTGTCAAAAAGGAACCGACGGAATTGGATACCCTTCTTATGAATTCCTACGAAGCGTTCGAACCATTGGCACAGGAAAAGTCGATTCTGCTGTCTCTCAATCTGCCTGACGAGGCGCTTCCATTATATCCTGTCGACCCGGAGCGGATCAGCCAGGTCGTCGCTATCCTCCTGCACAATGCTATCAGCTATACCCCGGAGCAAGGCAAAATTACGCTGTCACTCACACGGCATAAGGAATATTTCACTGCAAGAATCAAAGATTTTCAGACTCAATACAGAGATGGCAATATGTCCGCAGCGGGCGGATTTACGATCAGCGTCACAGACAATGGAATCGGTATATCTGATGAGGATAAGAAAAAAATTTTTGACCGGTTTTATCGGGTGGAAAAATCCAGAAGTGCAAAAGATCATTTCGGGTTAGGGCTTTCGATTGCATATGAAATCGTAAAAGCGCACGGAGGAACTATCTCAGTAAAGGATGCAAAAGGCGGCGGAAGCTGCTTTACGGTAACGATATAGCAACCCCGCACGCCCATCTGGCGCTCCTCGTGCCAGCATCTGCTTTCAAAAACGCTGTTTACTCGTAAACACTATCTACTCATAAATGCTGCCTAATCATAAATGCTGTTTACTCGTGCCTCAGCGCCTCAATCGGGCTTAACTTCGCTGCTTTCTTCGCAGGATAGATACCGAAGAAGATTCCCACTGCCGAAGAGAAAAGCGCCGCAAACAGCACTGTTGTCAGCTTGACCTCCGCCGGAAATCCGAACATGCCGCAGATTCCCACCGCGCCTACCGCGCCCAGGGCAATGCCAACCAATCCTCCGATCAGTGTAATAATGCCGGCTTCCGCTAGAAACTGTAGCAGGATTGAATTCGTCCTGGCTCCCAAGGCTTTCCGGATACCGATTTCCCTGGTACGCTCTGTCACGGAGACGAGCATAATATTCATAACTCCGATACCGCCTACCAGCAGTGATATAGCTGCCACGAAAGAAATAAATATCGTGACAATGCTCAGAATACTGTCAAACTGTGCCTGGTAATCCGCAAAGCTCTCCATCAGAATTTTATTTTCTCCGCGCACGTTATGCTTGTTCTCCATAAGCCTGATAGAGTCCGCCGCCACCTGCGCAGAATCCTCTGCATTCTCGGCGATAATATAAAATTGGCTGAAATCTTCAACCCAGAATTCATAGCTGGCGCCCAATGTAGAGATCGGCATCTCTATCTGCAGGTAGCCGCTGCCGTTTAAAGCCGAAATCAAGGAAGCCTTGCTGTCCTCCCTGACGCCCACTATTGTCAGCTCCTGCGTCACATTATAGATCGTGACATCAAAGCTCATACCCACCACATCTGTTGTCCCGAAAAGCATCCGCGCACTGTTCTCATTGAGCACGCACACTTTATGTGCAGACAAGTAATCACTCTCCGTAAAATACCTGCCTCTCGCAATCGGTTCCGTTGCCGCACAGTATTCCAGAGCCGTATTACCCGCATATACGAGCGCCTCAAAATTTCCTTTCTTACCTTCCGCATCCGCCCACATGGAATACTGCGGCGTGACTCCTTTTACATTCTCCACTTTTTCCTGAATCAGTTCGAAATCCTCATCGGTAAAAGTGACTTCATTCCCTTCCACAGAGCTGTTGGTATAAAGCGCCACTTGTCCGCCTGCCATACTGTCCAGTTCACTGTTGATCTCGCTTCTCATACCATTGCCGATGGAAATAATTAGAATAACAGAAGCGATACCGATGATAATGCCCAGCATGGTGAGAACGGACCGGCCTTTATTGCTCTTGATATTCATCAGGGCAATCTTGATATATTCCCATATTTGTGCCATTACTCCAACCTGTACCTTTCCGTGAATATCACTTAAAGACCTTTACTGCTGAGGAATCACCGTAACCGGCATTCCTTCCTCCAGTTCCTGCCCGGTCGTCATGATCACTTCCTCGCCTTCTGACAATCCTTCTTTCACCTCGATATACATATCTGAAGATATTCCCGTCGTGATACGTTTCTTCTTCACCACTCCCTCTTGTGCAACGAAAACGAAATCTCCCTCTCTGTCTGTGTTGACAACCTCAATCGGAACGGCTACGACGCCCTCCGCTGTCGCCATATGTACTTCCACCTTCGCCTCTACACCCAGGAAAATGGATTGATCCGGATTCCTGATCTCAACCTCTGCACCTACTACCGCTGCCCCGCTCGCGTTTGTCGTTGCCATTCGGTTAATCTTCGTCACCTTACCTTCGAATTCTTTTCCTGCGATTTCTATCTTCGCAGACTGGCCCACGGCTATCTTATCCAGATCGTATTTAGACACTGTGATCTCCACTTTGACTTTCTCCGTGCTCTCCACAGTCATCAGCTTCTGGCCCTCCTGAGGCGTAGCGCCCTCTACGATTTCCACCTCTGTAACGACTCCTGTAAAGTCAGCCAGAATTCCACTCTCCACTTCCGCTATCGCGTCAAGCGTACTCTGATTGTTCATCTCTTCCAGCTGCGTATTGGCCTCCAGCTGGCTCTTACTGCCGCCGTCCATAGAGCCGCCCTCAGAAGCGCTCTTCTGGGATTTCATTTCAGAACGATATTCCTTATAGCCGGAAATGATCTCCTGATAAGTATCGATCTCCTTCTGCCATGCCATAATTTCCTTATTATTCTGCTGTTCGTAGCTATTGTACTGTATCAGTTTCTGCAGATTCAGGTATTCTTCCGAATCCGGCTGATCCGACCAGTCGAGAAGAGAAATCTGCAGAAGTGTTCCCTCATGGGCAAGCGCCGCTTTCTTGTCATTGATTTTCTGCTGCAGTTCCCTGACATAATTCTCACTGTCGGCAATCTGCTGATCCAGCACTTCCAGATTCACATTCGCCTCGCCCAGTTCAGCTATATATTTGTTATTCTTATAGACAGAGCTTTCATAACCGCCCTCGTTGGATTGCTGCTTCAGTTCCGACATCTGCTTGGCTTCCGCAAGCGCATCCGCATCATATTCTATCAGAGTCTGTCCCTTTTTCACACTGTCTCCGGCCGCTGCTTCTACCTTCCCAACCTTTACGGCCAGCGGCGCAAAATATGTCTTCGATTCTTCACTCTTAACCGTACCACTGGTGCTCAGGTTCTGTTCTATATCCTCTGTCGTCGCAAGAGTTGTCGATACCGGTATTCCCATATTCTGCGCTGCAAGAGAATTCCTGACCATAAAAAGGATGATTCCGAGCACAACAACCCCTATGACGCTGCGCCTTATGATCTTCCTTTTCCTCTTCTTATCCATAGGCTTCTTCGGCTCTTTCTGGCTTTTATCCTTCTGCTTTTTTTCTTTTTTCTTCTTGCCGTTCTCGCCATCTTTCTCATCCGGCACATTTTCTGTCGGCGGAAGCGTCACTGTCTCTGCAATCCCTGCCGTGTTTGCCTCTTGCTTATCCGCAGTCGGCTTGCCCGTCTCTTCCTTGTCTGTCATGACTGATTCCACATCTGTCAGCTTCTTTTCTGTCTTACTCATTCCCTGTTATCCTCCATATATAAATTTGCTTTTTAACAATTTATATTTCAATGTCATTTAGTTCAGCCAGCACACAGCGTATGTCATCATGTAATTGTCTTGAAAGCCGTTGTAAAACGCCGGCACTTAACGAGGTAAAAATTTATAATGCAATTACATTTCTTTGTAAATTTCGAGCTTAGTACCGCTGCGTTTGAAGTCGAGCACAAGCGTGTCCTCAAGATAATTACATAATGACATACGCGCCCGGCTTAAGTGAAATACCTCGCAGCAAGCT
>CAYXKS010000254.1:0-5472 GCA_964465725.1 uncultured Bacteroides sp.
ACCAATGTCTGGCTGTACAGGTCTTCATTCCATATCCTTCCCTGCAGCACATCTGTCACATAGAAAAGATTCCTTAGCGGCATATTCAGATTGACTGTAGACTGGTGTTCATAAAGCATCAGCTGAAAGTCAAACACGAAGGAAACATCGTTTTTATAGTTCATATAGACCGCATTCTCCAATGTTGTGATTTCCAGATCCTCTGTATTGGCATAGGCTGTTTTGTTCACTGCGTTGTATAGACTCAGCAGGTTTTCCTTCTCACGAAACAGCATCCGGAATATGGTATCTTTCTGGTTACGTTGTACTTTTACATCTTTCGTCTGTTGCATTTGTTGTCCTCCTTCATGGTCTCTGGCAGCTCTTGCTGAACAGAATCACTACTTCTTGTCAGAAATCAAAGGTTAGCCGCCACTGCAGGAGAAACATTTCAGACTCTCCTGCCTTGTTAAAATATTAATTGGAATCAAAGCATGGATTTTCTGAATCTGAAACTTAGAAAATAGAACGTACCTGAAAAGTACCTGATCTGTTTTAAAGAAAATATGCTTTTTCATATCATAGCACACGTTATACAGATTTGTAAATACGTATTTTAATATATTATTTTGGGAGCAGTAACCGAGTACTCTACTTACTCCATTCTTTTGCCTTGAAGCAATTCTTTATTTATTGTTCAGCCCACTTTTTTAGGCGACAGTCCCAGAGAATAAATGCAGGCCAGAATGACGTAAGTCAATCCCGCCCCTCAGTCTTTGCTAAAAATCTGCCCGCCAACTTATACACCTTCCTGATTTCCTTAGATGATAAATCCCATGAATTTAATTCTTCCAAAATCAATTCCGGATATTTCTTGCTGATATCTCGCAAGGCATTTCCTATCGATTTACGCACATACTCACTTGCATCTTCTCTATGAGCAGATAGTAACTGTATTGCAATTTGAGGATTATCCTTAAAATAAGGACGGCTTGTCCATATTCTTAATCCTTCCGAAACAGCTCTGCGAACATTGGCACAATCGCTTTGTAACCATTCTTCGATTAGCGGTAAAGCCACATCATACCCAATGATTCTGCAATGTTCATCAAAAGCCATGGCCAGAATTTCCTGTACTTTCCAATTATCATGCTGGCTGACAGTATCTTTCAAAAAAGACAGTGCGGCAGTATTGTAATGTGCAGAATATCCTAAAAGAAAAATGCCCACCTCCTGTATCTGAAAGCGGTCCGACTGATAGAGTTCCATCCCCATATTAAAACATTCGTCAAGAGAATGAGATTTATAATATTTTTCTGCTTCACTTTTTACAAGTTTAAGACTATCTTTTTCGGGAAATAATTCCGCTAAATACTTCATATATTCATTCATTTGCCATATCTCCAATACCGATTCCTGTTCTTGCACCCCATGTCTTCCCTGACACAAATTCTCAAAAAAGTACGGTGCAAATATCAGTGCATACATGCACCTATGACAACAGCTCTACAAAACGGCTTTAGCCTTTTATTCTGCATTTCCTTTTTCTGTTTGCTCACATGTCACTATTGGAAATCACCAAGATATTTCACCGGAAAAACGTATTTGTTTTGACAAGAAACCGAGAACTGTTTTTAAGCACTACTCTGATATACACTTTATCACATCGAAAAATAAAAGTCTAGTAATATTTTCTGTTTTTTCTTACAATAAAGTAGCGGCTGAAGTAGCGCAATAAAGTAACAAATAAAGTAGCAATTCAGTCTCAATGCCATCAAGTCAGTATACAGTGTCCAGCTTCACTTAATGACATTATTTCACACTTTCAAACATGCCGCCATCGGCGGCACAAACAATACATGAACCATTTCAGAAGAATCGCCTTAAGGCGATTCTTCAAGACGAGTTCTGCTCGTCTTACGATACTTAGTTTTTCTTAGGCGACGTTCTTTGACGCCTTAGAAAATCTTTTCGTCTTTTTCACACTCATACCACAGCACAAGGAGGTCATATATGAGCACGCAGCAAAGCAACAGTATCCAGGCAACTTCGAGGCAGGACGAGGAACAGCATCTTCAGCAGACACTTGAAATCGTCAGGAACAACCTCATACACTATGGTCGGGAAGTATCACGGATGCAGGAAGATATTGACGAAATGTTAGCGCATTATCATGACAACGATGTGGAAGTCCTCACAATCCTGAACAATACAGTAACCCTCCATGACCACATGAAGCGAGCGCTTATGCGAAACGAAAAGGCACAGAATAAGCCCTACTTCGGCAGAATCATCTTTCACGACGAATCTCTTGACAAAGAAGAATCCCTCTATATTGGCAAAGGCGGAATTACCAAAGATTCCACGCATCAGGCCGTGATTGACTGGCGCGCTCCGGTGGCCAACGCCTACTATGAGAATGGTCTGGGTCAATGCACATATCGGGTGCCCGGCGGAGCAGAGGCTGCCATCGACCTGAAGCTGAAACGCACCTACGAAATTGAAGAGGGAAAGCTTCTGGACTATTTCGACAGCGAAGTGATCGCCAACGACGATCTTTTGACCAAATATCTGGCAAAAAACAAACAGGCCGTGCTCAGCGAGATTGTCGCCACGATCCAGAAAGAACAGAATGATATCATCCGCAAATCCCCCTACCACAATATCATTGTGCAGGGCGTGGCCGGTTCCGGCAAAACCACCGTGGCGATGCATCGAATCTCCTATATTCTCTACAATTATGCGGAAAAGTTCCGTCCCGACGACTTCTATATCGTGGGCAGCAACCGCATCCTTCTAAACTATATCACTGGTGTCCTGCCGGATCTGGACGTCTACGGCGTCCGTCAGATGACCATGGAACAGCTCTTCATACGGCTTCTGTACGAAGACTGGGACGCCGACAAATACACCGTGAAAAGTGCGGACAATCACATTAAGGGAAGCGCCTCATGGTTTAAGTCGCTGGAAAAATACTGTGACAAGCTGGAACAGGACACTATTTCCTGTAAAACTGTTTTCCTCAATCCTAAACAATTCGTGGAAGGTCTTCAGGACGGCAAATTGGGCGTATTCGACACTACAAAGGGACAGAGCAGCCCTAAAGATCTGATCTGTCTTCTGGACAGGGAAACCGTGGAGCGCTATCTGCGGCAAAATCCGACGGTTTCCATCCAAAGTAAGATTAATATGCTCAATGAGAGGCTACGCAACAAGATCAAAGAAGAGTTCCTCGGTAAAGGAATCAAATATACCGACAAAGAACGAAAGGCAATCCTGAAAGCTTACCGGCGGCATTACGGCGGCCGCGTCTGGAAGCAATCAATCTATGAGCTTTATCAGGATTTCCTGAGAAAGCAGAATGATGTCGGCGCAGACGTCACGATCCCGAATACCTCTTTCGACGTCTACGACCTGGCCTCATTGGCCTATCTCTACAAACGGGTGAAAGAGACAGAAGTCATCAGTGAGGCGCATCATATTGTTATCGATGAAGCGCAGGATTTCGGCATGATGGCATATTTGTCCCTGAACTTCTGCATCCGGGGCTGTACCTACACGGTGATGGGCGACGTCTCCCAGAATATCCACTTCGGTTACGGTCTGAACGACTGGGAAGACCTGCGTAAGCTTCTTCTTTCCGATCCTGCGGACACTTTCGGCTTGTTAAAAAAGAGTTACCGCAACACAGTGGAAATATCCGATTTTGCAACACACATTCTGCAGCATGGACGGTTTTTCATTTATCCGGTGGAACCGATTCTGAGACATGGCAGCCCTGTGCAGACACAGAAGCTTCCAAACCGAAAATCTCTCATCAGGCAGGCTGCCGCCATCTGCCAGGGATGGCTGAAAAAGGGATGGGACACCATAGCTGTAATCTGCCGCAATATGCCAGGCGCCGCTCAGGCAGCAAAAGAGTTGTCGGAATATCTGGATGGAATAGAATGCGACCCTGCGAAAGCTGTATTCGAAAGCGGCGTTATGGTTCTCCCTGTAGAGTACACCAAAGGTCTGGAATTTGACGCCGTATTGATCCTGAATCCTACCCGGGAGGAATATCCGGTCGAGGACGGTCATGCGAAGCTGCTCTATGTGGCCACAACCCGCGCTCTTCATGAATTGTGTATCCTCCATACCGGAGATCTGACGGGACTGATCACAGATCCTGTACCGGAAGAAGATACGGAAGCTCACGCTCGCAAAATTACAGACACCAATACTACAAATAATCCATTTGCAGGCAATGCCGATATTGTGAACCAATCATCCATACAGTCAAATTCTGTCACATCGGCTGCCTCCAATCGCAGAGGAAACACTTCATCTGCACTGCAGGCGAAACCGGAGAAACCTGCAAGAAAAAAGATTTCTATTGTGAGAAACCAACTGACCGAAATATCAAAGACGACTATACCCGTCACTGATATATCCGTAAAAAAGGACTCTGCTATACATAATCAAAGTGCCGACACAGCTGACAAGCCCCAAAATATTGCCTCACCGAAATCAGGCGGAAAGCCAAAAACCATTCTCTGCAAATTCGGCGATATGCCTGCCACTGAGAAACTTCGGCCTGTAGGGCACGGCAAAATCGACCTGTCCGTGCGCTGGGTAGTAAAACAGCCGGACGGACTCTATCTTCACAGCCGTTATGGTATTCTGCGCCTCAGTCCAATCGGCAGCGCCATTGTGCGGATCACTTTTGCAAGAGGCACGCAGATTGCCGACCACATTCATGCCGGAATCGCCGTTCGCAGAACCGAACGTACATGGATGTACAAGGAGGCCGGAAATACCGTAGATTTCATGACCGACGAACTTTTTCTCCAAGTGGATAAGAACAGCGGCGCCATCCGCTACATGACGCGCGACAAGAAGCTTCTTCTGACTGAGCGCAGTAAAGACTGCCGACAGCTGGAGCCTGCTCCCGACGGCAGAACGAAAGTCTGGCTCTTTCCCGACTGGCAAAAAGATGAGGCCATCTATGCCATGGGCGCCGGAGAAACACAGGGCATGAACATCCGAAAGACTGCCCGCTACATCTCTCATGCAAACGCTTCGGAGACATTGCCTCTCCTTCTCTCGGATAAAGGATACGGCATCCTCTGGGCCGCCGAGGGTCCGGTAATGAGCTGCGATCTTGCGGCATACGGTTCCTATCTCTGCGCCGAGAGTGAAGTGCAGATGGACTATTACTTTATAGCCGGTAAAAAGCCTGGCACGATTTTGAACGCCTATGCCTATCTTTGTGGGAAATTATAAGAATACATTTTATATTTGATTCTTTGGTAAACTATTCTGTCCACTGTCATTTAAGACAAATGGCATAACAAATTTCCGTATGTGGCTCTTGCAAGAACCATATACGGAAACATCTGCAAGATCGAACGCGAAATATCTTATGTCGTTGATTAAAGTTATACCAGTACACAGCGTCTCTACTCCGACAACCTGATAATCTCCCCATTCTTAATCTCCTTCGTGGAAGAA
>CAYXKS010000255.1:0-5463 GCA_964465725.1 uncultured Bacteroides sp.
AAAGATGACATGAGTTTCGTATCTGAGATGAAAGATAAAGTATTAAAAGGAGAATGGATCAAACGGCAGGAAGCTATACGGCTGGCGGATGAGCCGCTTACAGAACTTCAGGAAGCGGCGGAGGAAATCCGAAAAGCGGTGTGCGGAAATGGATTTGACATTTGCACGATCGTCAATGGAAAGTGCGGCAGATGTTCCGAAGACTGTAAGTATTGTGCGCAGAGTGCTCATTACCAGACAGCCTGCGGGGAGACATATCCCCTGCTTTCCACCGGGGAGTTGTTGGCGGGGGCTAAGCACAACGAGAACCAGGGTGTTCTTCGGTATTCTATTGTGACTTCTGGGAAACGTCTCTCTGATTTGGAGGTGAATCAGGTATGTGAAAGCATACGGAAGATCAAGGATGAAACGTCCATAGAGGTATGTGTTTCCTTCGGTCTGCTGGACGAAGAGCAGTTTCGTAAGATAAAGGAAGCGGGTGCTTCGCGGGTACACTGTAACCTGGAATCTTCCGCACGGTATTTTCCGGAAATTTGCACGACACATACTTATGAGGAAAAAATTGAGACACTGAAAGCGGCGAAAAGAGCGGGGTTGTCGATTTGCTCCGGAGGCATTCTGGGCTTGGGAGAGACTATGGAAGACCGGATCGATATGGTGCTGACTGCCAGGGAGCTTGGCGTGAAGTCGATTCCGGTGAATCTGCTGAATCCGATCCCCGGGACTCCTTATGAGAAGAGAAAGCCACTGAGCAATGAGGAAGCGTGCAGATGTGTGGCAGTTTTCCGTTTCCTGATTCCGGATGCATCGATAAGGCTGGCAGGCGGAAGAGGGCTGATAGGAGACAAAGGCGAGGCATGCTTCAAGAGTGGAGCCAATGCGGCGATCTCAGGAGATATGCTTACGACAGCCGGTATTACGGTGGAGAAAGATATGGAGATGATACATAGACTGGGATTCGAGGTGAAGCGTTGTAATGGCTAAGAAAATTTTTATTACCGGAACGGGAACAGATGTAGGAAAGACCTTTGTGACAGGATTGATTGTCAAAAAACTAAAAGATAATGGTATCAATGCGGCCTATTATAAAGCGGCCATGAGCGGAAACGAGAGGACGGCAGCGGGAACACTGATTCCGGGAGATGCGCTTTATGTCAGGAAGGTATCGGGAATTTCCCAGCCGCTTGACGAGATGTGTCCTTATATATATGAAACTGCGGTTTCGCCCCATCTTGCCTCCAGGATTGAGGGAAATCCGGTCGTGATGGAAGAGGTGAAAAGGGGATTTACAGAAGTCTGCCAGAAATATGATTTTGTCACGATGGAGGGGAGCGGCGGTATTCTGTGTCCGATCTGTTTTGACGAGAGGGAGATATGGCTTGAGGATGTGATCAGGGAATTGAGGCTTTCCAGTCTGATTGTAGCGGACGCGGGGCTGGGTACGATTAACAGTGTAGTTCTGACTGTGGAATATATGAGGAGCAGAAATCTCCCGGTGAAAGGAATTATATTCAATCATTTTCACCCTGGGGACAGGATGGAAGAAGACAATCTGCGTATGTGTGAGCACAGAACGCGCCTTCCGGTGCTTGCCTGCGTGGAAGATGGGTGCGGGGAACTGGAGATTGATATTGAAAGATTAACTGCACTGTATGACGAATAAACAGTCATGTTGAATCGAGACGAGGATGGCAGGAGGAAAAGCAGGAGGAAACGAGATGATTTGGTATCCATACCAACAAATGAAAACAATGAAAGACCCTTATAAAATAATAGATGCCAGGGGCGTTTGGCTTAAGACTCCGGAGCGGGAGATGATTGATTCGATTTCTTCCTGGTGGAGCGTGATTCACGGGTATAAGCATCCGGTGCTGACGGAGGCGATTAAGAGCCAGGCCGATCAGTTTTCGCATGTAATGCTGGGGGGACTGACCCATGAGCCGGTGCAGAAGCTTTCGGATAAATTGCAGGATTTCCTGCCGGGAGACTTGAATTACAGTTTCTTCTCTGACTCAGGGAGCGTTGCGGTAGAAGTTGCCCTGAAAATGGCGCTGCAGTATTATGTAAACCGCGGAGAGATGGGGAGGGGGAAGGTACTTTCCCTTACGCACGCTTATCATGGGGACACTTTTAAGACCATGGAAGTGGGAGACGATGAAGACTATCATTTCATATTGGAAGCTTATGGAGAGAAGAAAAATGTAATACATGTTCCTACAAAGATACCGGCATTGGAGGAAGCTTTTGAGAAGCATCATCAGGAACTGAACTGCTTTATTGTGGAGCCTTTGCTGCAGGGAGCGGGCGGTATGCGGATGTATGATATCTCTTTTCTCTCCAGAGCCAGAGAACTTTGCGATCAGTACGGTGTCCTGCTTATTTTTGACGAGGTGGCAACGGGATTCGGCCGCACGGGCAACCGGTTCGTGGCGGACCTGGTGCTTCCGGATATTCTGGTGCTTGGAAAAGCGCTGACCGGCGGATATATTGGCCACGCAGTTACGGTGGCGAACCGGAAAGTGTACGAAGGATTCTACAGTGACGATCCCGGCAAGGCATTGATGCACGGTCCTACCTTTATGGGAAATGCGCTGGCATGTAGTGTGGCCCTAAAGTCGATAGAGCTCTTCGAGCAGGAAGACTATATGGCAAAGATCCGGAGGATCGAAGAGATCACGAGACGCGAGATGAAAGATTTTGCAGATTCGCGGATCAGGGAAGTGAGAATTATGGGCGGATGTGTCTGCGTGGAAGTCAAAGATGCAGATACCTTGAAGGGATTTCAGCAGTTTGCCTATGAACATGGCGTGTTCAGCCGGCCGTTCTTAAACTGCATGTATGCGATGGTTCCTTATATTATTAAAGAGGAAGAACTGGTCAGGGTGCTCGATGTGATGAAAGCCTGGTTTTTTCGGTAGAGTGTACGGGTAACAGTTCAGCCCAGGACTTTGCACTTGCTGCAAAATCCATGAGAACGTGTAAATTGGGCCAAAAGGGAATATCGCTGCCAGTCAAGTGTCATTGGCATTTGGCAACCCTCGCCGAAGGCGACTTGGAAAAATTGAGCTTTGTTCAATTGGCAGATTCCGTAACAGTGAAGCTAAAGTAGGTTGAACTGTCATGTACATAGAGAGGAGCAAAGAAAAATAACTTGACTTTCAGAAAAAATTTATGATATTCTTTTCTGCGTAAAAGCAAAATGATGACACATGTTGTGCCCGGCACGTAAATCTGATCACGGAACATTTTTGATTAGGCGTATCGGCATGACGTGTGTATTTTTTTGCGCAGAAACAGGAGGAAAAAAGAAATGCCAAGGAATCAATTTCAGAGATTAGTATTTGCATTGATTACAGTTGTGATTACCGTCCATGCATATGTTTTCTACAGCTTATATGTGGTGAACGGCAATGTATTGATGCAGATCAACGGAACAAACAGCGTGATTGCAGCGTTAAACAAGCAGGGTGGAGTATACATGTGCAATACATATTTACCGATATGGGCATGTATTCTTATTGAATTCTGTCTGGCATATGCGCTTGAAAATCTTATGGGAAGCCCGCTGTCTTTCAAGCTGGCGTGCAGAGTGTTTAACCCGGCCAGGAATCACCCGATGATATTTGAGACGGCTATTATCTGTGCCACAGTCGGCCTGATGTGCCCGGCAATGAGCTTTATAGCAGCATGGCTGTATTATCCGTATTATGCAGGATTTAATATCTTCACGTTGCTCGCGAATTGGTTAAAGCTGGTGTGTTTTAACTTTCCGTTTGCGTATTTCACGCAGCTGTTCTTTATCCAGCCGGCTGTCCGTGTGATTTTTAAAGCGTTATTCCGCAAAGATATCGAGGCAAGAAAGCAGGAGTCCGGGCATCCGGGAGCAGAGAATGAACAGGAGACGATTGCTGATATTTTCAGACGAATGGATGAGATTCAGGAAGAAGTCGCCCATGAGCATAGAAGGAGGAAGGCGCTGGAGGAGACCGTAAATTCAGGACTGGCCAGGAAATAATATCAAATAATATCAGGAAACGGCAGCTATAGTATTTTGGGACAGAGGGGAACATTCAATCATTTGTTTTGGTGATTGAATGTTTCCCTTTATGAATTTATCGGCGATTGCTATAGAAGAAATGTTTTCAGTCATAGTCTATGAGATATTTCCTTCCGGGTATGCTTTTGGAAAAAATTACTATGATTTCATTAAAATATAGATATTGATATGATAAGCTGGAAAAAATCCAGGAATGTGATACAATCATGAAGTGTAAAAGGGAAATCTACGCAATAGCTCTGCGCATTTGCTGCGCTGAGTGTACACGCGCCATGCGGCTCGTCTGTATGTGTGCATATGCACATGTATGCGCAAAGACTTGTGCCTGCTATTCATAAAATGTCTGTTTCAAGGATGGCATGGAGTACAAGTGTGCAACAGCAAAAAGATTTCAGATTTGGAGGGATTCATATGGAAAGCCGTATGGACATGATAAACGGTTCATTGGGGGATAAGATTATCAAATATGCGATTCCGCTTGCTGCAACGGGAGTCTTGCAGCAGCTGTTTAACGCGGCGGATCTGGCGGTAGTGGGGAGGTTTTCAGGCAAGGAAGCTATGGCGGCGGTGGGAGGCAACGCGCCTGTCATTGGCCTGCTGGTCAATCTTTTTGTCGGAATCTCTCTGGGGAGTAACGTCATTATTGCGAAATCTATCGGCCAGAAAGACAATGAGAGCATTTCAAAGGCAGTACATACATCTGTGGTCGTGGCGCTGATCGGCGGTTTGTTCCTGGTATTATTGGGTGAGGTTTTGGCTCCCGGAGTTGTAAGCTTGTTGGATGTTCCGGAAGACGTATATCCGCTGGCAGTAAAATATCTGCGAATCTATCTGGCAGGGATGCCGGTGATCCTGCTCTATAACTTCGAGTCGGCGATTTTCCGAAGCTGCGGAAATACCCAGACGCCGTTGGTTGCATTGGTGGTTTCCGGTATTTTGAATGTTGTACTCAACTTGTTCTTTGTCTTAGGAATGGGTATGGATGTGGATGGTGTTGCGATAGCGACTGTGCTCTCGAATCTCGTCAGCTCGGCAATTCTGTTTGCGGCTTTGATGAAGACAGAGTTGGCGATCCGGATTGAGCCGCGAAAGCTGCGTGTGTATGGGGATGTGCTGGGTCAGATTTTAAGAATCGGCATTCCTGCCGGTATACAGGGAATGATATTTTCATTCGCCAATATTATTATCCAATCAGCGGTCAACAGCCTTGGAACGACAGTGATGGCGGCCTCTTCTGCGGCTTACAATCTGGAGATTTTCGCTTACTATATCATGAATTCTTTCGGGCAGGCGTGCACAACATTCGTAGGTCAGAATTATGGGGCAGGGAAGGGTGACCGCTGCAGGCGGGTGTTAAAGCTCTCTCTTCTGCAAAGTCTGATAAGCACTATGGTAGTCAGCGGCTT
>CAYXKS010000256.1:0-5401 GCA_964465725.1 uncultured Bacteroides sp.
TTCGGAAAAATTGGCGACGAAAGAGGAAGTGGAAGCTGTGTATCGTCAGGTGATGGGAGTTTAAAGCAAAACAACGCACTGGGACAAATCGCCGGACTGTATAAGAGAGGATAAATGACATGGAAGAAATTCGTTTTATTATGGATTGCGATGATACGATAACGCATTTTCATGGCGAGCTTGAGATTTTTTATGTATTAACGGGACGCTGTGCGGTGATGGCACAGAATAAGAACTATGTGCTTTGCAGTGAGGATTTCACGGTGTTTAACCCGTATGAATCACATGAAATGTACAGGGAGGAAGGCTGCCATACGGTGTCAGCATTTATAACAAATGATATTTTGCAGCAGGCGGAATTAAATTATGTGCAGTGCTGCAGTAAACTGCAGCCGGACAAAGCGGAGTATTTGCAGATGATACGTTCTAACCTGGCAATTTTATATAAAAACTGCATGGATACGGATCATAATCGAAAACTCCAGGGGCTGAGCCATTTGTTTGCATTATTGTCGGTATTAAAATTACAGTTCGAAGCGGAACGAAAAACGGTAGATTATGTTGATGTTGACCGACTCCAGTTTGTGCTGGAATATTTGGGAAATCATTTTAAAGAGAAGTTGTCGTTACAGGCTCTTGCAGACAAGGTGCATCTTTCTAAAAGTCAGCTTTCACGGGATTTTCAGAAAGCGCTGCATTTATCTTTTTCGGAATATCTAAGACAGTTGAGAACGAAACATGCGGCATATTTATTGAGAACGTCAAATCGCTCCATCACGGACATTTGTATGGAGAGTGGATTTCAGAATCCAAATACGATGATCCTGAATTTCCGACAGGTATTTGATTTGACGCCGAAAGCTTATCGTGAACGTTTTAAGGAGGAAGCCGATTCCGGGAGATCTTTACAGTCAAAAGAAGCACCGGGTTTCCGGGAGGTTTCTGTCATGAACCTGTTGAAACATGCGGCAAAAGAGGAGACGCTTTTGCCAATGAATACAAAGGCAAGTAAATTGGTTTATGTGAATGTGGACTGCGGAAATAAAATGGAAATTTTGCAGATTCATCATAATGAAGTAGGATCTGCAGGGTGGGCGGATCAAATGTTACATGCAGAACTTCGCAGGGCGCTCGTCAATAGCGCGAAACAAATCAAATTCCGACATCTTTTGATCATGGGAATTTTTGATGATACGATGGATATTTATCATGAAGATGCAGAGGGAAGATCATGGCTTAATTTTACATATTTGGATGAAGTTTTGGATTTTGTATTGGAACTTGGTATGAAACCTTTCCTGCAGCTGGGATTTACACCAGAACTATTGACGGAGCCGATAGAAACGCCATATGGACGTTCCAATGTCAATCTTCCAAAGCGAATGGATGCCTGGGAGTATCTGATTCAGGGAACCATGGAGCATTGTATTATGCGATACGGAATGAATGAGGTTTCGAAGTGGAAATTTATGCCCAGTGCTGCAGTGTTTTCGGCCTATGGAATATTTACAATGGAGGAGTATCAGCGCTATTTTGCTGGGACTGTCCGTGCACTGCGCAGGAAACTGCCGAATGCAGTTTTTGTCGGTCCGGGGATGGATCTGGGATTATTAGAGTCGGACGGCATGGATTCTCTGCTTGACTTTTTAAAATTCTGTAAAAAGGAAGACTGTATGCCGGCAGAGATTAGTATGCAGTGTTTCGGAATTGACTATAAATCGCAGGAACGTCAGAAAATAGAAAAGCGTATTGTGACAAAAAGAGAATTTCATCCGGATGAGCCGGCCTCACCGAGTCCTGATCCACAAATTATAAAACATCAGCTGGAAAACTGCAGAAACATTTTGGATCAGGAGGGATATGAGGATATACCGATTGGCCTTTTCGCCTGGAACAGCAGCATATGGTCGAATGATTTGGGAAACGATACCTGTTTTAAGGCGGCCAGTATTGTAAAAAATGTATTGGAAGCAAGAAAATTGGTCTCTTTTATGTGCTATGCAGCTATAAGCGACAGCTCGGAGCGACAAATCATAAACTCGAATCTATATCATGGGGGAAGTGGTCTGGTAACTTATGACGGCATACCAAAGGCGGCCTATCATGCAATGTGCTTTTTGACAATTGCCAAGCGGTATCAGATGAATGTCGTATATGAAGAAGAGGGGTGTCTTGCAGCAAAATCAAAGGATAATAAGAAGATCACAATTTTGCTCTATAATTATTGCCACTATGATTTTAAAAATCACATAAGCGTATATATACCAGAAAAAGAACAAAAAACGATCGACCGTTACATGGCTTTTGAAAAGAATGGCATACAAACTTATGTGATGCATCTGGAAAACCTTGAGAAGGGGGAATATCGAAAAAGAAATTTTTCAATCACACGGGAACATGGCAGCAGTTATGACAGCTGGGTGAGCATGGGGGCTCCGGAACTTTTCACCTCGGAACAACGGGAATATCTTTCAAATGTCAGTACCTTCGGAATGAATTATGAAAATGTACGTGTTGGTGAGTATGGAACCCTGGATCTTTCAACGATGCTGGATGAGCATGAAGTTCGTCTGATTCTCCTGGAGAAGAAATAGAAATCATAAAAATGACGCATGGGGATTATGATCTGTCCCATAAAAAGCAAAAATAAATGCAGATTGCAGAGAGAATGATGATTGAATTTCCAGAAAAGTATGAGTGCAAACGGAGAGAAAAGGGTAAAAAATGCTGATACAATACACATAGTTGGTAAATCAGTAACAAACAAAAGGAAAGAAGGTAAAAAAGTATGTCTACAAAAGGTGGGGGAAACTATGATGTTTCCAAGACAAAGATACCGGGAAAAGAAATTCTCTCGTATGCAGTCAGCTCTGGCGGAGGAAATGTCATTACGACACTTGTCGGGTCATATTATTCTGCATATTTGACCGATTCGGTTGGCGTTGCAGTTGCAGCGGTTGGAACAATGATGGTGATCTGCCGGGTCATTGATGCAATTACTAACATTATCATGGGAGGTATTGTTGACAGGACGCATACAAAATGGGGCAAGGCACGTCCCTGGTTACTCATCAGCGCACCGTTGGTTATGATTTCACTGATTCTTGCGTTTGCAGTTCCAACGGGATGGGCAGAGAACAGTAAAGTTATTTATATGTATTTAACGTATATCTTTATGAACTGTATTTGCTTTACGTCCTATATGATTCCGGATACGGCGTTATGTTCCAGGATGTCGCTTGATACATATGAGAGAGGAAAGCTTACATCTGCAAACCAGATTGCGAATCAGCTCTTTGGACTTGCGGTTTCGTTATCGATTGTTCCTCTTTCCAGTAGTTTGGGATGGACGGCAACAGCGGCAATCTACGGTGTGATGGCTATGGCTGGCATTTTGATTGGCTTTTTTGGAACGGTTGAGCGCGTTGGGCTTTCCGATGAGGGAACGCAGGCCAAAGTGGAAACTACGCCGCTTTCTGTTTCGCTTCCTTCACTGTTTAAGAACAAGTATTTTTACTTTTTGCTTTTATTCTTCATCATGCAGCTGGCGCAGGCGTCAGGCCCGAATTCGATGATTTATTACTATACAAAAGAAATTGTTGGAGATACAGGCGCAATTGCAGTCTTATCAACAACCGCAATGATTCCTGCAATGATTATGAATTTCTTCATTCCATCAATTACCAGGAAGTTTGGAAGACAGCGTTGTCTGCTTGTTGCGACTGCAATCACAATTCTCTGCTTCGGGGCATGCAGCCTGTGTGGAGGCAATATGACGGCGCTGATGGTTATACTTGTCTGTAAAGGTTTCTCAGCCGGATTTATATTTGCCTGTGGATTTGCAATGGCAGCAGATGTTGTTGACTACGGAGAGTGGAAATTTGGCGTACGTTCCGATGGACTTATAAATTCAGCAGTATCTTTTGGACAGGTGTTTGGTCTTGGAATCGGACCTGCTATTGCAAACTGGATTCTGGGATACGCAGGTTATGATGGTCTTGCAGCATCACAGACACAGAGCGCTTTGAATGCTATTAACTTTAATTATGGCTGGCTCGGCGCAATCTTTGCAGGGCTGATGTTCGTATTCACATTATTCCTGAATATGGATAAGTTTTCTGATCAGATGCAGGCAGATCTTGTGGAAAGAAGACGCAATAAATAGGCAATCATATTTGGCTGTTAATAAATAAATTTTGGCTGTTAATAAATCCCGGAGAAGATGAATTTTCCGGGATTTATTACAAGGGAGAGATACGGATGGATCAAATTAAATTACAAAATAAATTTTTCACTGCTGTACAGATTACGCCAACAGCAACCCGGATTGCGGGAATGGGCGGAGAACTCTGTTATTTGGTAGAAGGTACAGAAAGAGCGCTTCTGATTGACGGTCTTACAGGCGTAGGATCATTGAAGGCATTTGTTCGGGAACTTACGGAACTTCCGGTGACAATGGCAGCAACACATGGACATATTGATCATACAGGAGCCGGTTGGGAATTTGGCGAGTTATTTATTAATCCGGATGATATCGCACTGATGTATCAGGATGAGCATTGTAAGGAAGAAAAACGTCTTAACTTTGTAAAATTTGCGGGCGGGCCGAATGTGGTCCATAGAACAGAGCCGGTACTTTGTGATGTCCCGATTCCGCATGCTTTGAAAACATATCCAGTTTATGAAGGAAACGTATTTGATCTGGGCGGAACAAAGTTAGAAGTTATTCAGGTTCCGGGTCATACTTACGGCACAATTGTTCTTTTAAACCGTGAAGAACGGGTGGTATTTTCCGGAGATGCCTGTAATGTCAATACGCTTCTGTGCCTTGAGGGTTCGACAACCGTAGAAGAATATCTGGAAAGTCTCCGGCATTTCGCAACGTTTACAGATTCGTTCGATGGAATGTATGGAGGGCATGGCGAATTTGAAGTGCCAGCTTCTGCCATCTATGATGCAATCGCAATGTGTGAGCGAATCCTGGAAGGAACGGATGAGAAAATTGAGGCGCAGTCGATTGATGGATCGCCGTCTTTGCTCGGAAGTGCGCGTAAAGAAGATTTTATGCCATTGTGTGGTGGCTGGGCGAATATTATGTATAGCAAAGATATGATTCGAAAGCGTAACTCTCCGGTTATCAAAGGAAGACCTAATTTATATAAGTAGCGAAAAGTGCCTGATAATCTGTGTTTCCTGTTTGGCTATTAGACGGAGATGATTATAAAATTGTGAAGGCAGCAATATAAACGCAATGGGATGGGGATGGGAACTACCATCCCATCCCCATGAGCCACCCTGCTACCTTTTTATCCCGCTGCTTCTCATCTTCGGCTGCCAATCTGCCAAGTGGCAGTTTGGCGGCGATCCGTCCATCTGGCAAATACAGGATTTTATCACAATT
>CAYXKS010000257.1:0-5384 GCA_964465725.1 uncultured Bacteroides sp.
GACAGAATATCCAGCTGCGGAACCATCTTCCCAAGCTCCACATTCGCCGGAACGTCTGTCAGAGAATCAGGGTCGATCGCTCCCAGGGCAGCAAACACGTTGATGTCAAGATCCCTGACTGCGTCAAACAGGATGGGATAGTACTCCGGCCAGTTATTAAACGCCGTTCCAAGCGACGAATACAGCAAAGGTTTCCCATTATCCGGAGCTTTCCATGTGCCGAAGGTACTGCGCTTGCCAATCTGTACGCCCGTGAACACAAAGCTGTCATCAAAAGTCTCATGATTAGGCACCAGACGTTTCTGCATCATTACCAGATTCAAGTCTCCCTGACCGTCGAAAATCTCTTTGACCGTCATCTTCCGGCATCCGTATTTGGCCACATACCCCTCCGCAATCTGGTCAGCGGCAATGCGGAGCGGATGATCCTCGGGAATCCCTTCAAAGGACGCCGCCACCGAATAGCTGCCATTGGAAGGATAGCTGGTATACAACATCACATTAGGGATACCCAGAATATCCGCCGCCATGGTACCGGCAATGCCCGCAAAATCATGAAGGATCGCGTCGGGGCGGTCTTCCTTAAGCACACGCAGAATATCATCAATATAAGCCCCTGCTTCATTTAAGAAAAGGAAGGGAACCACAGCCGCCACGCTTTCTTCCGGCCCCTCTTTTTTCTCTTCTTTATCCTCATTATGCTTATCATTCTCAGCCATCCAGGAGTTCATCGGTACAAATTTTGCACCGGTCGGCTCAATGACTTCCCTGAAAGCTTCTGTTGTAAAGTAGGTTACACGGTGCCCCGCATTAATTAATTCTGTTGTGAGCGACAGCGTCGGGTTAATGTGCCCGAAAGCGCCAAGCGATACGATTGCAATATGCATTATTTACTCCTCCTCTTTCCGTTGATTTTGTGTAAGACTATGCGTCTGTCATGGCACATGGTACTGGCGCCGCATGGCGTCTTCCTTACGATGTGCTGCATAATGTCTGTAACAGTTCAGCCTTCGGCTTCACTGTTACGGAATCTGCCCATTCCAGATCGCCTTCGGCGAGGGGCAGATTCCCTTTCGGCCTAATTTACATGTTCTCACGGACTTTGCAGTAAATGCAAAGTCCTGAGCTGAACTGTTACTAATGTCTTCTTTGCTATGCCGTTTTCTATTGTCCATTTTATAAAAATATGCCATGCGTAACAATGTAGTTTTTTTTAAATAACCCGACATATTTTTATGTCATTTCTTGAAAGGAATGTTTTTTCCTGTTATATTGAATTTATTATATTTTTTCATGCAGGAAAGAGATAAAAGGCGATGAGATTTTTACGCATCCGAATCACATAATCATGATCGGAGCAATAAATGTGCAGATCTGCCCGAACTGTAACTTTAAAATAAGTCGATTATAGGATTATAGAAGGACTGCTAAAACAGGTTATGTATAGCAAAGATAAAGCAACAGTGAATCCATGGGCTGAACCGTTACAAGATAAAACAACTGAACCGTTACGAGATAAAACAGGTTGAGCATAGAAGCGCCTGCCATTACAGGAAGGAGGATTTATGGCTTATTATATTACTTACGGTGAGTTCCAGTACCACTTAAAGGAGTATTATCAGAGAACAGGAAACCGGATGCAGTTTCCCGAAATGACCACTTATCTCTATCAAAAAGGTCTTTTGCAGGATACTCCTCCGCGGGAACATCCTGTGAATACGATGTATGGGGAGATGACAGATGCTGAGTTTGACAAGATTATCGATTCGTTCGTACTGTCCCTGACTCCTAATATCGCTGCATCCTCAACGGTCAATGAATCCGATATTATTCCGCAGACCAGGGACGTTTATGTGATCCGGCATCCCAGATACACCCGCCTTGCCCCACATATCCACAACTATTTTGAACTGGATTTCGTTGCTTCCGGAGAGTGTACCTTTGTCTTTGAAAATGAGGAAAGAATCTTAAAGACCGGCGAACTGTGTATTATCGCACCCCATTCCAGACATGATTTAATCATAAATGACGATACGTCCACTGTCTTTTGCATTATGATCAGGAAGAGTACCTTCAATACGACATTTTTCTCACTGATGTCGCAGAAGAATCTGCTTGCCTATTTCTTCCGGACAATCCTTCAGGGAGACTCCCATGCGAATTACCTGCTATTCTATTCTGAGGATGTTGTCTGGCTGAAGAATATCATAAGGAATGCGATGTCCGAATGCCACAAGGGAGATGCTCTCAGCAATAACAACTGCATCAGCTGGATTCATCTCTTTTTCTCGCACCTGATCCGCAATTACAGCAATACGATCCAGTTTTACAACTATCAGATGGGAACCGATTTTTCACTGATTCTGCAGTATATCCAGCATAACTACAGGACGCTGACCCTGGCTTCACTGGCAGAATTCTTCCACTACAGCGAAGCCTATCTGAGCACTCTGATCAAGCAGAATACCGGCTGCAGCTTCACGACGCTTGTAAAACAGCTTAGAATGGCGGATGCCATATCTTATCTGGTCAATACACAGATCAAGATCAGCGAGCTTGCCGAATATATCGGCTATAATTCTGCCGACCACTTTTCCAGGGTATTTCGCTCAACCTACAAACTGTCGCCGCAAGAATACCGAAAGAAACATCAGTCGTCGGAAGATGCCTTTACGCCATTTGCGGAAATTTAATGAAACCAGTCTTCTACATTAAGTACAAAGAAGGCCGGATGGAGGGAGTGGCAAAATTTGCTATAGCGCACAGGACACACAGCATTACTGGAACTGAATAACAATAAAACCAAAAACATGAAAAAATAAATCCAACTAAAACAGATCGCTGTGTGTTCCTGTTCTTGTCAGATATAGTATCAGTTCTCCATTATCAATTTCATATACGAGAAGCCAATCCGGAGTGATATGACATTCTCTGCATCCAATATAATCTCCACTGAGAGAATGATCTCTATTTTTCTCCGGCAATGGTTCACCTTTTGCAAGTTTTTGAATAATTTCTTCCATCAGTTTTATATCATATCCTCTTTTAACGACCCTTTTATAATCTTTCTTAAAAGAAGTATGGTATCTAATCCTCAGCATTTAGATCCTCCATCAATTCTTCCACAGAAGAAAAAGAACGACTTACATTTCTTCCATGTCTCACATCATCAATGGCTCTTATTGTATCCGCATTAGGAACATCCATGGAAATCGCAAATGGTATCCTTTGTTCTCTTACTGCCTGTTTTGCTGATATTGTAAAAAAAGTAGTCATATCCATACCAAGATTAGAAACAAGTTCCTGAAGCTGAGATTTTAAATCCTCATCCATTCTCATTGTTATAGTAGTTGTTGCCATAATATCAGCTCCTTTCTTTACAATATTATATTGTTCAATAAGTATTATGTCAATACGTTGTATGTACGCAACATAAATATCATAATAACAGGAATAACAAAGGAAAAATGATTGCAAAAAACCTTACTGATTTTCAGTTGTCATTTCTGAAAATCAGTAAGGTCTTCTATTATTGAAGTATTTTTTTACTCAATCCATTCCATCACTCGAACCCAACAGATGCAAAATCAAATACCCCTTCCGCACCTTATCCGCACAGCCCTGTCTGGAAAACCCTGTGCCGTGGGTCTGACGATGCCAGAAGATATAGACTTCCCCGTTAATCTCCACGAGACCTCTATTTAACTATTCTTCTCCGCTTTCATCTTCTCCTTCATCTGTGCTATTTCAGGGAAGAACTTCTTTAACGGGTAGAATAGCATAATAACAAGTATGATAACCGAAACGATCGCCGGAATCAGAAAACGGCACAGATTCGTTCCCATAATCGCCGTATCTGACTGCCCAAGAGGCCCCAACTGTGCGTTGAATCCACAGATTGCCAGAATTGCCAGCATACCGGAATTTGTAATTGTGTTACCACACTTCTGGGCAAATCCCTTTACGGAGGAGACAATACCATTGAGCTGTTTGCCCTCTTTCAACATAATAAAGTCGATGGTGTCATTTACAAGGACATTCACCAGCGCATTGACCATAGCGCCCACTGCCGTTGCGACAAATGACAGGATGCAGCAATACATGAAGTTCAGTCTTCCTGTAAAGAACAGAATCAGGTAGCAGGCAATGGTCAGAATCTGTGATATGATGATCGCCTTATAACCTGTCTTAAACTTCTTTAAGAAGATAGGCATCAGTACCATCATGGAAATTAACGCGCCCATAGAGACGAATCCCATATAGGTAGAGATCGTGCCGCCGATCATGCCGCCCATATATTCTCCCGCTCCTGCTTCATCCAATGTGGCCAGCTTCGCCATATCAATTCTTCCAGGCGCCAGGATATACTGTGCATAGTATACAGATGACGTGAACATAAATCCATAAGAAACAGCCGCCAGACACCAGCAGACCATAACAGGCCAGATTTCTTTATGGCGAAATACATAGACAAGCTGTTTCAATCCGCCGTTCTCATCCTTCGGCGCAACATATTTCTCCTCCGAAGTCTTATACAATCCCCAGAAAGATACACAGGCAAATACCGCATAGAAAACCATGATATTGCGGTAGCTTCCAAAGATCTGGACCAACTGTGTAGAGAAAGTGGATGCAATGGTAAATGCCAGTGCACAGATACCGGCGCCTTTTGCTATGACGTCATTGCGCTCCTGGTCATCCAGCGTCATGGCGGGAAGAATCGCCATCTGCGGCATCGTGTAGGCAGTTACGCACATACCGTATATCATATATGTAATGCAGACGTACACACATTTTGCAGTGACGCTTCCCTGGATAAATCCCGGATTACTGAACAGCAGGAACATATCCACAAGCAGGAAGATCGGGGTAAATAAAAACCATGTACGATAACGTCCCCACCTTGGATTGCAGGAATCACAGATAACGCCCATAAGCGGATCGTTGATCGCGTCCCACAGGGAACAGATTAGCAGGATAACGGATAACTGTGCGGCAGTAATGCCGATCTCTTCCTGAACATACAGGGAAAAATAACTGGCAATGGTAGCAGCGATCGCCATTGCTGTTCCATTGACAGATGTTGCATGAAACCATACAAATGACTTACTGAGTTTGCCTTCCTTTCCAGCTTTTTTAGATACTTGATCAGCCATATTTCTCGCTCCTTTTCTTTTATTTTTGATTTACTATGTTAATTCTAGCCCTAAAACAGTCCGTAGACTATGTTATATCTTTCTGCAAATCCGACATTTTTTAACAATTCAGTCTGCGGCTTTACTGTTACGGGATTTGCTCATTCCAAGTCTCCTGCGTCGAAGACCAGATTTCCCTGTCCCAATCCGCACGTTCTCATGGACTTTGTAACAAATACAAAGCCCTGA
>CAYXKS010000258.1:0-5215 GCA_964465725.1 uncultured Bacteroides sp.
GCACTCGCTGCGCTGAGCGTACACGCGCCATGCAGCTCGTCTGCATGTGTGCATCGATACTTGCACCGTACTTTTCACAGAACGTTCGTGTCTGGAAAGATATGAGGCGCAAGTATGTCAGCCGTGAACAGTAAGAGCATGGCATATCACACCTGTTTTTTATATCTGAAATCTCATATTTATATCTGAAAAGTGCTATAATCTGCTATAATCATAGCAGAGAGGCAGAAAAATGGTGTCAGAGCCGGGGATATGCTATGCCCTGACCGCATCAGTCTCTTTTTGCCGGGGGAAAAGATGAACGTCAGAAAAGAATTGAATGCCCGCCTGTACAATCAGAAAACAGAGGATATGACAATGCCGCATTACCGTTCCGGGTATGCAAAGTATGTGGCGATCTGTAACGGAGAGACAGAGACTGTCAGCACACAGTTAAAAAGCGGCTCTCTGGCGCTGGAATGTAATGTGCGGATACTGTCGAAGAACAGCCTTAAAAATGTGGTCTATCATTTTGTCTTGTCCGCTTCCGCTATAGCAGAAGCCTGCATGGAAGCAGGTATGGGACATGACGAAGCTTACACCCTGTCTGACCTGTACATTCTCAAGGCCGACTGTTGTACGGCGACCGGAGATGTGCACAGGTTATATGGAGAAATGTGTCTGGACTTTACGGAACGGATGCAGGAAATCCGTAAAGAATCCGTTATTTCTCTCCATATCCGCAGGTGTATCGATCATATCTATGAAAATTTAGGCGCCGATCTTTCCGTAAAGTCTCTTGCAAGGGAAATGAAACTAAGTCCGGCCTATCTTTCAAAACTATTCCGCGACGAGACAGGAGTTTCACTCAAGAGATTCGTGAAGGAAGCGAAAGTCGATACTGCCCAGAATCTGCTGCGATATTCCGACTTGACCTATCTTGCGATCTCAGTCTCTCTTGGATTTTCATCACAAAGTGCGTTTATTTCTGTGTTCAAGGAGATAACAGGGATGACGCCGAAGGAATATCGGGAGCAGAATTAATTTTATGAAAAAGGTGGATAATTTCTTACTGGCTGTAAGGGGCATTAACTATAAATATATTATAGATAGGAGGAACTACCATTCATGACAGAAGTAACAGTAAAACAAGGACGGTTACAAGGAGTAGAGAAAGACGGATACGAAGTATTTCTGGGCATTCCCTATGCGGCACCGCCGACAGGGGAGCGGAGATTTCGCGCGCCGCAGGAATGTGTGCCCTGGGAGGGCGTGAGGCATGCGGATCATTTTGAGAAAACATGCTGGCAGACGAGGGAGGAGAAGGGCTCCTTCTATGATATTGAGTTTTATGACAATGGGGATTTCCTGACGGATTTTGATGAGGACTGCCTGTATCTGAACATATGGAGACCGGCGTCTTCGGCAGATGAGAAGTTTCCGGTGGCTCTCTGGATTCATGGAGGAGCATTTGACCACGGTTTCGGACATGAGATGGAATTCGACGGCGCAGAGTACGCTAAGAGAGGAACCATTCTGGTAACAATCAATTACCGGGTGGGTGTGTTCGGGTATCTGGCGCACGAGTGGCTGAGCAAAGAAAATCCCAATGGTATCAGCGGCAATTACGGAATGCTGGATCAGATTGCGGCGCTGAAATGGGTTAAGGAAAATATTGCGGCTTTCGGCGGAGATCCGGAGAATATCACGATATTCGGCCAGTCGGCAGGAGCGATGAGCGTGCAGGGGCTGATCTCGTCACCTTTGACGGAGGACTGGATCGCCAAGGCGATCATGCAGAGCGGCGGCGGATATGGTCAGGCTCTGCTGCAGAATGCATCTTTGGCTGAAGCGGAAGAGATGGGACGCAAGTTCGTGGAATTTTGCGGTTTGCAGTCTTTGGAGGAACTGCGGAGTGTATCACCACAGACGCTGCTTGAGAAACAAACTGATTTTTGCAGACAGCATGCGCAGATGGGACTGATCTTTACACCTAATGTGGATGGGGTCGTCCTGCCGGAGAGTTATAATGCCTGTCTGGAAAAAGGAAAAGCGAAAAAGATTCCATATATGATCGGTTCCACTCTGAACGATATTGCAGTGTCCCCGGAATTGCTTGCGCAGGGACAGCGTGGACTTCTTTATGACGGGTGCACGGAGTTTGGAAAGATAGTGGAGAAGACAGGCGGCGAGGATGTCTATCTCTATGATTTCCGGCGGCAGCTTCCCGGTGATGAGGCGGGAGCCTTCCACTCTTCGGAGCTATGGTACATGTTCGGGACATATGGACGATGCTGGCGGCCTTTTACGGAGGAGGATGTGAAGCTCAGCGGACAGATGCTGGATGCATGGGCAGGATTTATGAGAAGCGGAGTACCGGGCGGGGAGTGGAAACCGTATACGGAGGAGCAGCCTTATATTCAGGTCTTTGATGTGTAGAAATATGGCGTATTGGATTGAAATCCTGATAAAGTATCGATTGGATAAAATGAAAATAAGATTGAAATTGTTTTATGCTCAAAACATGTTTTTTCCTGAAATGACTTTTTGCAGAAGCAATAGTCAGGAGGATTAGCATTAAACTTCAAACTCACAACGTGGTTGTGGTTTGAAGTTTTTTTGTGTATACTTATTGTAAACGGCATAACAAATTTCTGCTTCCGGTTCTTGCTAAATTCACGTATGGGATTTTTTATAAGATTGAGGGCGGACTTTTTATGGAAACTTGTGTCAGGAAAGGCATGGAGGTGCAAGCATGGCGAGAACAATAAGTATTGTTGCACAGAATTTCGGGAAGCTCAGGGAAAATAACTATTTCTATGTAGATAAGACAGATTTCATCAGACAGTGGTGGGAATCTGCGGATGAGGTTACATTGATCACACGCCCAAGACGGTTCGGTAAAACATTGAATATGAGCATGTTGGAACAGTTTTTTTCTGTAAAATATGCCGGGTGTGGCGACTTATTTGAGGGACTTTCCATATGGAAGGAAGAAAAATACCGTACGATGCAGGGGACTTGGCCTGTCCTGTTCTTAAGCTTCGCAAGAGTTAAGGAGAATACATTCAAGGAGGCAAGACGGAGCATCTGCAAGATCATAGAGGAACAATACAACAAAAATGAGTATCTGCTGGACGGGAATCTGCTCAATGAGAAGGAGAAGGCATTTTATCAGGAGGTCCTGGCAGATATGCCGGACAGCACGGCAGCGGTATCTCTGCAGTTGATGTCGGATTTCCTTGGAAGATATTACGGGAAGAAAGTTATCATTCTTCTGGACGAGTATGACACTCCTATGCAGGAAGCCTATGTAAACGGATACTGGGAAGAGATGGCTGCGTTCACCAGAAGTCTTTTCAATTCGACTTTCAAAACAAACCCTTATCTGGAACGCGCTGTGATGACGGGGATCACGAGGGGCAGTGAGGAATCTGACTTTTCTGATCTGAATAATCTTGAGGTTGTAACGACTACCTCTGATAAGTATTCGGAATTCTTTGGCTTTACAGAAGAGGAAGTGTTTGGTGCTCTGGAAGAATATGATCTGTCAGATCAGAGACAGAAGGTTAAGGATTGGTATGATGGTTTTACGTTTGGAACAAGGGAAGATATTTATAATCCCTGGTCGATCATTAATTTTGTAGATGAAAGAAGAGCCGGTGCCTACTGGGCAAATACCAGCGCTAACAGTCTGGTGGAGAAGCTGATCAGAGAAGGAAAGGCATATGTTAAACAGGCTTTCGAAGATTTGCTGCATGGCGGAACACTACAAATGGAAATTGACGAGCAGATTGTTTACAATCAGTTATCCGTGAAGAAAAACGCCGTCTGGAGTCTTCTGCTGGCCAGCGGATATTTGAAGGTTGTCAGTACGACACTTGTGGAGGAGACAGGACGCACCTATTATGATCTGGCGCTGACCAACAAGGAAGTCCGGCTCATGTTTGAAAATATGATTCAGGACTGGTTTTCCGGGAATGATGATTATAATGATTTCATCAAGGCGCTTCTGCAGGATGACGTGGATGCGATGAACGAATATATGAACCGGGTGGCCTTTGAGACATTCAGCTATTTTGATACAGGCAGGAATCCATCCAGGACGGAGCCGGAGAAGTTTTATCATGGGTTTGTTCTGGGTCTGATGGTGGAATTGGCGGACAGATATATCCTGACTTCCAATCGGGAGAGCGGCTTCGGGAGATATGATGTGATGCTGGAGCCAAGAGGCAGCAAGGAAGATGCCATAATATTGGAATTTAAAGTGTTTCAGCCAAGAAAAGAGAAAAACCTGCAGGAAACTGTGGAGGCGGCGCTGAAGCAGATAGAAGAGAAAGGCTATGCAGCGGACCTGGCTGGAAAGGGCATTACGGAAGATCGTATCCGCAGATATGGGTTTGCTTTCTGCGGGAAAGAAGTGTTGATTGCAGGAGGATATTTTTCAGAAGACCTTTCGGAAAAATAGGAGCCGGCAATTTTTCAGAAAGCACATGCATAATTAGCTTCGGAGTAATACAGTGGAGACAGGAATGGAGAGTTGATAAAACCATGGAAGGAATAAAGGCATTCACGATCATGATGAAGGATATCGAAGTCATGCGGGTAGATTTCGATGCCCTTCAGTATAAAGTGTTGAGTGAAAAATATCTGCCCTATCCGATCAAGGGCAAACTGCAAAAGATACCGGCACCGAACACCATCAGAACCACTTATGATATGACCCAGTCCATACTTGCCGCGAGGAAGAACGAAGAGGCAGTGGTCAGCTGGCTGGCAGGCCGTGTACTGCTCCTTAGCCGTGCCAATGCCAAGTGGATCTACAATCTTTTTCGTTTCGAGCAGGTCAGCACAGCCGAGCAGCATGTGAAGATCGCATTGGTCTGCCGCGCGGTCTCCGTGCTGGATCCGTACTGGCTGAAGTACGATGATGACGGGGATCTTTCCTGGGACAGTGTGGATGTGCGGAAGAATCCTTTGAATGAAGTTGTCGCACAGGTGGCGCTGCACGGTAAATCGCTGACGCTGCAAGGCTCTCCGGTGACACCGGAGCTGACCACCAACGGCGCTTATGCCAAGGCGTGGAGAAGGCACGAGGATTCCTCTCTGTGGCTTTATAAATTAGGCGCGAACGGCAATACGGAGTCCAGGATCGAGGTAATGTGTTCGAATCTCCTGGATAAGATGAACGTAGAGCATGTCCATTATGAAGCTGGTCAGGATGAAGACAAGTATG
>CAYXKS010000259.1:0-5201 GCA_964465725.1 uncultured Bacteroides sp.
ACCTGCACCACCAATGTCACATAGTGGTCACCTCTGATATCCTTATTTCGCAGGGACGGAACACCCTTACCCTTCAAACGTACCTTCGTATCCGTCTGAGTACCTGCCTTGACATCATAAATCACCTTGCCATCTACCGTGTCAATCACGATTTCTCCGCCTAATGCCGCTACGGCAAAGGACATGGGAACGGTGGAATATATGTTCTCATCCTGTCTCTGGAAGATAGGATGTCTGCCTACTACCACTTCTACCAGCAGATCACCTCTCGGTCCGCCATTGGCTCCCGGCTCTCCCTTATCCCGGATGCGCACACATTGTCCGTTGTCGATTCCGGCTGGAATAGATACCTGTATTTTCTTCTTATTGGCAATATATCCCGTTCCGCGACAGTCCGGGCACTTATCTTTAATAACCTTGCCGGTTCCATGACAGTCCGGACACGTCTGTACGTTTCTGACCGTTCCGAAGAAAGACTGCTGGGTAAATACCACCTGCCCCTTGCCGCCGCACTTCGAACATGTTTCCGGGCTGGTTCCCGGTTTTGCTCCGGTTCCGTGACACGATGTACATTCATCCTTAAGCGTCAGTTCTATCTCTTTCTCCACACCGAACACTGCTTCCTCGAAAGTAATACGAACGCTGGAGCGGATATTCGCTCCTTTCATCGGCCCGTTGCTCCTGCTGCCGCCGCGACGGCCTCCGCCAAAGATATCACCGAAAATATCACCGAAGATGTCAGTAAAATCAGCGCTGCTGAAATCGAAACCACCAAATCCGCCGGGCCCGCCTGTACCGTCGAATGCAGCATGACCATACTGGTCATACTGTCTTCTCTTCTCAGGGTCACTCAAAACTGCATAGGCCTCGGAAGCTTCTTTAAATTTCTTCTCCGCTTCTGCATCTCCCGGATTCATATCAGGATGATATTTCTTAGCCAGAACTCTGTATGCTTTCTTAATTGCAGCATCATCGGCATTTTTCTCTATACCGAGCACCTCATAATAATCTCTTTTCTGTTCTGCCATCTTCATAATCCTCCAAGCCTACTCTATCCCGGAAGAATACCCTTAGCATATTCTCCGGACAAAACATAAAAATTCCACAGGATGCCGTACTCCGGCACCCTGGAATTTTTACTTTGCGCAAATCTTTATATACTTGTGCCCTCTGTCATTCCTTACACAAACGCTCTGTGAAAAGCGGGCACAAGTATTATACTTCTCTGTAATCTCCGTCCACCACATCATCTGCACCATTCTGTGCGCCTGCATCTGCCGAACCGCCCATGTTACTCATGTCCGGGCCGCCCTGTGCCTGCTGCATATTCTCGTACATCTTCGTGAACAGTGCCTGTGCAGAAGTTGTCAGCTTCTCTTTTGCTGCCTTGAGTTCATCGATCTGGCTGTCATTCATCTCCTGATCTTTGGTCTTCTCCAGGATATCCTTTACAGCCTGCAGGTCAGCCTCTACATTCGCCTTGTCGGAAGCGTCGATCTTGTCTCCCACTTCGCCAAGAGCCTTCTCTGTCTGGAATACGAAAGAGTCAGCCTCATTTCTCGTATCAATAGCCTCTTTTCTCTTCTTATCCTGTGCCTCGTACTCCGCTGCTTCCTTGACAGCCCTGTCGATCTCGTCATCGGACATGTTGGAACCCGCCGTAATCGTGATATGCTGCTCTTTGCCTGTTCCCAGATCCTTAGCCGATACGTTTACAATACCGTTGGCATCGATGTCGAATGTAACCTCAATCTGCGGAACACCACGCATTGCAGGCGGAATACCATCCAGTCTGAACTGCCCAAGAGACTTGTTATCCTTCGCAAACTGTCTCTCACCCTGTACTACATTGATATCCACTGCTGTCTGGTTGTCTGCCGCTGTGGAGAAGATCTGGCTCTTCTTGGTCGGGATTGTTGTATTTCTTTCGATCAGTCTGGTAGCTACACCACCCATTGTCTCGATAGACAGTGACAGTGGAGTAACATCCAGAAGCAGGATCTCACCTGCGCCCGCATCGCCCGCTAGCTTACCGCCCTGGATGGATGCGCCAAGCGCAACACACTCGTCAGGGTTCAAAGACTTGCTGGGCTCTTTGCCTGTCAGCATTCTTACTTTATCCTGTACGGCAGGAATACGTGTGGAACCACCTACCAGCAATACCTGGCCCAGGTCGGAATTCGTCAGGCCTGCATCCTTCATGGCATTCTGTACCGGGATTGCAGTCTTCTCTACCAGATCATGTGTCAGTTCATCGAATTTAGCCCTTGTGAGGTTCATGTCAAAATGTTTCGGGCCTTCTGCTGTTGCCGTAATAAACGGAAGGTTGATGTTGGTTGTCGTCGCAGAAGAAAGTTCCTTCTTCGCTTTCTCAGCCGCCTCTTTCAATCTCTGAAGCGCCATCTTGTCATTGGACAGATCCACTCCCTCCTGTGCCTTGAACTCAGATAACATCCAGTCGATCACCTTCTGGTCAAAGTCATCACCGCCCAGATGTGTATCACCGTTGGTGGCAAGCACTTCGATGACGCCATCGCCGATCTCGATAATAGATACATCAAATGTACCGCCGCCCAGGTCGTATACCATGATCTTCTGCTCTTTCTCATTGTCAAGGCCGTAAGCAAGCGCCGCTGCCGTGGGCTCATTGATAATACGCTTTACATCCAGGCCTGCGATCTTACCCGCATCCTTGGTTGCCTGTCTCTGCGCATCATTGAAATATGCCGGAACCGTGATAACGGCTTCTGTCACTTTCTCACCCAGGTAGTTCTCTGCATCTGCTTTCAGTTTCTGCAGAATCATAGCGGAGATTTGCTGCGGGGAATATTTCTTGCCATCGATGGTGCGTCCTCTGTCGGTACCCATATCTCTCTTGATAGATGCGATGGTCTTATCCGCATTGGTAACTGCCTGACGTTTCGCCGGCTCACCTACAAGCCTCTCACCTGTCTTGGTGAAAGCCACCACTGACGGTGTTGTCCTGGCTCCCTCGGTATTGGCGATAACCGCAGGTTTACCACCTTCCATAACTGCTACGCAGCTGTTAGTTGTTCCCAAGTCAATTCCGATAATTTTACTCATAATTTCTTCCTCCTATAAAATATACCTTTATTAACAATTACATGAACTATCTATGATTATCTGAAAAGAATAACCGCAGCCTTTTAAGATTACAGTTTCTTTTCACAGACTATCCGTTACTTTATGAAAATGAACAAAGCCCGTTTGCGGGATTCGCTTTGTAAACCCGTAAATCCAGAGCAATTCCCTATGGAATAAAAACGCTAACTGACAACCGCCACCATGCTGTGTCTCACGACGCTGTCCCGGTAGGTATATCCTTTCTGCAGTTCCTGCGCGATCACGCCGGTTTCGTATTCCTCGCTCTCTACCTGCATTACCGCATTGTGGAAGTCTGGATTGAATTCCTCTCCTACCGCCGGAATCGGCTTGACTTCCATCTTCTCGAGTTCGGTCATAAGCTGCTTGTAGATCATCTCCATGCCCTGGGCGAAACCGTTCTCCTTCTCCTCCTCAGGTACAGATGCAAGCCCTCTCTCGAAATTGTCCACCACCGGAAGAATCTTCTCGATCACACTTCTTGCACCGGTCTCGAACATCATCGTCTTCTCTTTCTCAGAACGCTTACGGAAGTTGTCAAACTCTGCCATCTGGCGCTTCACCCTGTCTTCCAGTTCCTCGATCTTTTCTTTCAGGGCTTCCTGCTTCTTTTCCGCCTTTTCTTTTTTCTTCTTCTCCCGTTTGCTTTCTTTGGACATCTCCTCGGAAGTCTCTTCTTCCCCTGCCGTCTCCCCGGCGTTCTCCGCGTCCGCTCCCGCCTGTTCCATTTCTTCCGCGGCCGTTTGTTCTGCGTCCATCTCCTCTGTTGTAATCTCCCCGCCGGCCTCTTTTTCCGGTTCGGGAATATTTTCATCTTTCAGATTTTCTTCCTGGAGTTTATCTTTTTCCTCTGCCACGATTCTCATCCCTTTCTATAACAATTATTATTTATATTCACATCTGTTCTTTATTATCTGTACTGCATCTCCCGTCTCTTTACTGGAACTGTCCGGAATCTCTGTTACTTCCTGTACAGATCATCCAGCTGGCTCTTCAGGAGCTTAAGGTTCTTGACAACCTTCTCATAATCCATTCTCTTCGGTCCAATAATACCGATGGTCCCCTTCATCCCCGCATCCAGTTCATAGGTCGCGGTCACGATACTGCAGTCCCGCATCCCCTGCACCGGCGTCTCATTACCGATATACACCTGTATGCCTGTATTGTTCTCATCTGCCAGATTATCCTGTACCAGCTCGCTCAGAAGCTGCTTCTCCTCGAAAGTAGTGATCAATTCACTGGCTCTCTCATGATCCGCCAGCTCCGGATATTTGAAGAAGTTCTTCGTGCCACTGGTGTAGATCTCCAGATCCTCATCGGCCTTGATCGCCTCGGCTACCGCATCGATGACTCCCGCTACAATATCGCTGTGGATACCCGCCTGCTGCTTCATTGCGGCAATCATTCCCAGATTGATCTGCTCCATGGTCAAACCATTCAGATGCGTGTTCAGCAGGATATTCAATTTAAGAAGTGTCTCATCGCTTAATTCCTCAGCCACCGTCAGCATTGTGTTCTTGATCACATTGCCTTCCACCACAATTACTGCCAGAATCTGATTAAAATCTACACGGGATAACTGAATGAATTTCAACTTGTTGCGGTGGTACTGCGGCGCTGATACCATGGCGGCATATTCCGTGTTGGTCGCAAGCATCCTGGCCGCCTGCTTCAGAAGATGATCCATCTTATCTTCTTTCTCAAGAAGGACCTCCTTCATCTCCTCCACTTCACGTTCTTTCTCTTCCATCATCTTATCTACATACAGTCGATATCCTTTATCAGACGGAATGCGTCCCGCAGAAGTGTGCGGCTGTAGAATGTACCCCAGTTCCTCCAGGTCTGCCATCTCATTGCGGATGGTCGCTGAACTCAGATTTAAGTCGGTATATTTGGAAATCGTTCTGCTCCCTACCGGCTCACCCGTCTCTAAGTAAGTGCGGATGATGGCCTGCAATATTGTATATTTTCTTTCATCTAACTGCATACCATTTCTCCTATTGTTAGCACTCGACCTTTAAGAGTGCTAACATCTTCTAGTAGTAAGTTATCACTTAAGATTTTTGTTGTCAACATCT
>CAYXKS010000260.1:0-5198 GCA_964465725.1 uncultured Bacteroides sp.
AACCCTGATGCTCCAGGTAAGCCATCGTCTGCAGAACCGCCGGATGTTCCATCCTAGTCGTAATCAGATGTCTTCCTCTCCTGTGGTTTGCCATGGCAGTACCAATAAGCGCGATATTATCGGACTCCGTACCCCCGGAAGTAAAAAGAATTTCCTTCTCGTTTACCTTCAACAATCTGGCCAGGGTTTCTCTGGCGTATCTTAAATACCGCTCCGCTTCTACACCTTTATGATGCATACTGGACGGATTTCCATACTCTTTACACATGACTTTACTTACTAACTCCGCAACCTCATCATAGCATCTTGTAGTCGCGGAATTATCCAAATAGACTTCCATTCCTGTCATTCCTTTCTCTTGAATTATCGTCTATTGTTTTTCCAAAATCCATGCAGCAGTTCCTGTATCTTACCTCTGCACATCGTTATCTATCCAGACACAGTAAATACGCAGAGCTGTTACACAGATTATATTTCCATAATTTATAATATGTCGTCAGCTTTCCAAGTGATACATCAACCACGACAAAACAGTCAGTCCAGCCGTCTCCGTCCGCAGAATACGCCTTCCCAGAGTAATCGGTACTATACCTGCCTCCGCCGCTGTCTCTATCTCGCTTTCTTCAAAACCTCCCTCAGGTCCGATAAAAATCGCAATATCCATACCTGGCCGCACTGCCTCTATGACGTTCCTGGTACGTTGCATGTCTTCCGCCAGTTCATATGGAATTAATTTAACATCCATGGCGCGGGCATAATCCACCGCCTCTCGCATATTCATGACCGAATGCACATTCGGAATAATACCTCTCCTGCTCTGCTTGGCTGCCGCCTCAGCGATCCCCTGCCATCTTCCGACTTTGCTGGCCGCCTTCTTTGCATCCAGCCTGACCACACACCGCTTAGCCGCCACCGGAATTACTTCATGAATGCCCAGCTCAACCGCTTTCTGTACGATCAGCTCCATCTTATCCGCTTTGGGTAATCCCTGGAAAAGGTAGATCCTGGACGAAAGCTCCACACCGTCTTCCTTGATAAACCTCAGGGTGCAGATCACTTCTTTCCCTGTAAAAGCTTCTATCCCACAGCGGTATTCTTTACCGTCAATACCATTGCTGACCGCTATTTCTTCCCCGATCTTCATGCGAAGCACATTTTGAATGTGATTTACATCACTGCCGGTTATGATAACTTTTTTATCCTGAATCTGCTCCGGTTCCACAAAAAACTGATACATTTCTCCTCCATGGTTCTACCTTTCCCAGTAAACACTCATATCTTCCGGTCCTTTGTCCTCGAGAATTTACGCAAAACTTTCAAGGCAAACTACTCCTCCGCGGTCCGTCACTCATCCCATTTTCTTTGCCAAAGGATCTGCTATGTATCTTCTTTGCAACAGCCCGCCAGAGCACCAGAAAAATTGCCAGCCCCACAACCGCACCCGCACTGTCTATCAGTACGTCACTCACCAGACCGGCCCGGCCCGGCACAAATAACTGATGAAGTTCATCCGTACAGGCATAGAGACATGCCAGAATCGCCGCAGCCCAATAGCGTTTCACCTGCGGTATCTGCCACCTTCCGAGCCATACATACAACAGAACCGCCAGAATTGCAAACTCTGTCATATGTGCTCCTTTGCGAATAATACGCTCCACCGTAAGCGCTATAAAACCCAATGTTTCTTCATCAATATTCAGATGGAGGAACCAACCGCCTATGCTAAGAATGCGATCGCTAAGCCCTCCGCTTACCTCACTTGATTCTTCCTTGCTCTGTGCAGAAAAAATAAAAATTATGATCATCCACAGAAACGCCAGAATTCCCGCCACATTACTTTTGATCTTTGTAATATCTTTTTTATTCATCTTGTCTGTCCTAAAGATTATGGCACGCCCCGCCTGCCTTGCCCATCAATGTCGGCCTCAATGCTCATAACATACACGTAACAATGAAGTCAGAGGCTTCGTTGTTACGGAATCTGTCCATTTCCAAATATCTGCGTTCCGCTATATAGACTTGCGGGCAGTCACACAAACCCATTCGCCCTGGCGGGTAACCTCCAATATCTCCAGCCCCGCCGCCTCCACAGCGTCCCTGACCACCTGTTCCTTCGTGTCAATAATGCCCGAAGTAATATAAATTCCACCTTTTTTCATCTGACGGACAATCACCGGTGTAAGCGATACCAGAACATCCGCAAGAATATTGGCCACTACAATATCATAGCATTCACAGCCTACGCGATCCTGCACATCCTGATCCGTAATAATATTGCCGATCATCATCTGAAAAGATTCTTCTGAAATCCCGTTCGACTCCATATTCTGAGCCACTGCCTCCACGGCGCAGGGGTCTAAATCGGTTCCCACCGCATGTTTCGCCCCGTACATCAGCGCGAGAATCGCCAGAATACCACTGCCTGTTCCCACATCAAGAAGTTCGGTCTCAGGAGTCAGATATTTCTTAATCTGGCGGATACATAGTTGCGTCGTCTCATGCATACCGGTGCCAAAAGCAGTTCCCGGGTCAATGTGCAATATCTTTTTGCCCTTGTCCTCCTCCTTCACTTCCTCCCAGGAGGGAATAACCAGAAGATCGTCTATGTAAAACTGATGGAAATACTGTTTCCAGTTGTTGATCCAGTCGATATCCTCCGTCTCCGACACGGAAACAGAACCTTCGCCGATCTCCATGAAAAGGCGCAGCGTCTCCAGCTCCTGCCCGATCTGCTTCACAACAGTATCCTTGTCCGTCGCCGCACCGCCCAGTTCCAGGCTTCCATCCTCTTTCTGCTCCACGAAGAAGCTGAGGTACGCGATGCCGTCATCCTCCGGCCCGTCCGGCAGAATGTCTACAAACATCTGCTCCTTCTCTAGCGCTGTCAGAGGAATCTTATCCTCAATCTGAGCGCCTTCCAGCCCGATATCATAAAGTGTACTGATAATAATGTCTTCCGCGTCTGTAATTGTCTTGATTCTGAATTTCGTCCATTTCATGTAATTTCTCCCTGTATACTATAATAAACGCCATAACAAATTTCTGTTTCCGGCATGTAACCTTCAAAAACAGCATCAGGCCGGCACACTCCGACCTGATGCTGCCTTAACCTGGCATTTTATAGCGATTCTTTAAGCGCCACCAGATGACGAAACCGAAGGCATATCCGGCGTAGACAGACTTGCATCGTCCGCACCGTATTCTACATACTCGCCATATTCTTTCCAGATATTGCAGATCCACGTCTTCCCTTGATTGAAAATGATCTCTTCATCATTCTCATCATAAAATCTTGCTGGCGTAAAATCACCGTCATAACGTTTCCATTTTCCCTTGATGGCCTTGCCATTGGTAAAGACGATCGCGTCTCCTTCCCCATGCACACCAAACGCGAGATAATCGTGGTCGTCCCGGACTTCACCGTGGCAGTACTGGAAGACTACATTGCTGAATGTCAGCTGATCGCCGGTATATTCATCAATCTGTCTCTGGCCGTCCTGATAACGGTAATACAGATGATCCTCTTCATGATACTCAAAGTACGGGTGGTAAGAACCATATCCGCTGGAATTATTGCCCGACTTGCCGCCGGGATAAATCATGCGGGCATCTTCCTTATCCGCATAATCCGCAATCACATCATCCGCCGCAAAAAGGAATGGCGGCACATACTTATCATCATAATTCCAGTCATATCCAAGTCTGTCCACTGCCTTAAATAAGCCGTCGATCATAAGATATCCTGTAAATTCCGTAGCATAACCTGGGCGGCTGACCCTTCCGAAAGCCTCATCCGCGGGATTGTGAATACCTATTACCGCCGCGCTGACATTATAATATTCCGGTCGGTTAATCAATTCCTCTACATAAGGCACTGCCAATCCCCAGTTACAATAGATCGCCTCAAATCCCATAGCCGTATATACATAATAATCACGGCTGCTTCTCACGGGCCCGACTCTATCCAGATCATCGAAATCCTCCAGTACCGCCATCAGTCTGGTGATACGACCCTCCACGGGCGCTTCGTAGATAATCCCTGCCCTGGACAGGCCATACTGCGGCATGGCCGGCCTGTTGTTGGGAATCATAACAGCGATCGGTCTTCTGGTCGCCTGCCTCTCATCAGTCCATTGTCCTGTCAAATAACTCTGAATCTTGCCGTCTACACTTGTCCTCTCCCCGATCACAGGGTACGCTGTGGTAATATCTGCAAATTCTTCTTCCGGTTCCTCCTCCGGAAGTTCCTCTTCCTCTATCACTTTATCCACTTCCGGTATCGGCATCGGAGCCTCTTTTGCTCCACAGCCCCAGCCTCCCATTAACATACACAATATCGTAATTCCTGTCAACACAGTTCTCTTTCGCAGCATATATCTACCTCTTTTCTGCATTGTAACAGTCCATCATTTGGCTGAACCGTTACTCTGCATTTTCTTTCTTTGGTCATATAATCGTGTTGTGTGAATGATAAGCACTTTTATTATAACCGAAAAATAAAAAACTGTACACTTTCATTTCGAAAGATTCTGGGTAGATTGTCTTAATTTTCCTGAATGATACCGGCCAAACCCATGCAAACGCCATTCTGCAGATATCCGCTCCCAAATGTTTTCAGATCGTAAAACTGAATATGCTGAACATTAAATTCTTCTTAATAAAAAACATGGAAGAACGTTAAATGATATGTTATAATTTTTGTGTTGCCCACCAAAACCCGCAACAGGGAGGAGGTGTCTGAATGGAAGTTGTAATCTCTTTTTTCGTTACTGTCGTGGGCGGTGTGGTTTGCCACCTCATTGTCAAATGGCTTGATAGTGACCATAAAGGCAACAAATAGCCTACCGGGTGCTTTGCCGGTATAAAAGACAAGAAGAATCCCCAGACTGTGCTGCAACACGGTTTGGGGATTCGTTCTTTCGTCCAAATGGACTTGTAATCTCTTTCTGCCTGTCGGCATTATAGCATATGCAAAAATCTTTTTCAATATGCTTATTTCCAAAGTTTCTTCTTCCCTCTGCCTCTGCCGGTCGGCTCCTCCGATTTCCCGGAAGTAATATTCTTAGCGGCATTCAACGTATCACCGGTCTCTTCATCAAATTGCTTCAGAAGTTCCCTTGACTCGTGGGACAGCTTATCCGGTACCTGCACCACCAATGTCACATAGTGGTCACCTCTGATATCCTTATTTCGCAGGG
>CAYXKS010000261.1:0-5192 GCA_964465725.1 uncultured Bacteroides sp.
TATGAATCAACCTGTCAATATTTTAATTCTGAGCTGTGGCACCAGAAATCTTCTGGTACGCTATTTCAAAGATAAGGCAAATGGCTTTCACAAGGTGATCGGTACAGACTGCAGCACCTACGCACCGGCATTGTATGAGACCGACGCCCATTATATTGTACCACGCATGACTGATCCTTCCTATTTGGATACCATTCTCGAAATCTGTCACAAGGAAGCTGTCACCGCCGTTCTTCCCTTGCAGGAAGATGAGCTCTATCTGATCGCCTCAAACAGGGAGCTATTCACGGATGCGGGAATTACACCTATCGTGTCTGCACCGGAATCTGTCGAATTATGCCGGGATAAATATGCTTTTTATCAATATCTGAAGCAAAACTCACTTCCCGCCATTCCTACCTGCAACAGCTTCGAAGCCTTTCAGAGAGAATCCGAAGCCGGCAACATGAGTATGCCCGTCTTTATCAAACCGACTCGCGGCTGCGGCAGTATCGGCATTCAGAAAGTAGAGCAAGCCGGTCTTTTAGAAGCCCTTTGCCATTATCAGACGGACTCTTACATCATTCAGAATTTTGTCAGCGGGGAAGAATTCGGTGCGGACATTTACATCGATCTGATAACCAAAAAGCCCGTCACTATTTTCGTGAAAAAGAAGCTGCGCATGCGTGCCGGTGAGACCGAAAAGTCTGTTTCCTGCAAGGACAAACAGCTTTTTGAACTGATTGAAAAAACCCTGTCACCACTTAATCTGACAGGGCCTGTTGATATGGATATTTTCTGCATTGATGGGCAATATTATATTTCCGAGATCAATCCCCGCTTCGGCGGCGGATATCCTCATGCTTACAACTGCGGCGTCAACTTTCCCCGGCTGATTGCCAATAATCTTGCAGGAAAGAAAAATACGGCGGATATTGGCGGATATGAAGAAGGTATGTGCATGTTAAAATATACAGATCTGATGATGATGCAAGTGTAATCTTCCTATATCTTTTCATCCAAATTTACTATAGTTATCGACATTAAAAATTGTGCTTCCGATCCTGCCAAAGCTTCCATATATGGCTTTGGCAGGAATCGGAAGAGACAATTTGTTATGTCGTTTACTACACATCATATTTCAGAGGCGTCGAAGCCTCCTCTCCAACATAAAGTGCAAAGCGGGCAGCATTGCCGCCGTATATGACAAAATCTATATCGCTGACACGCCCATAATCACTTCTGGCTCCAGAGCCGAACCAATCAGGCCATTCGTGCTGCACTTTCACCGTATCAACTCCCATGCAAGCGGCGTCCCCAGCGCAATATCACAGGCCGCCGTCCTGCCCATAACCTCATCATAATACATCGTGTGCAGTCCGTTATGCGGACGGATGGAGCGCACATTATCCGGTGTCAGCTTTTCTCCCTCCTTGATATCTTTTACCACAAACAGAGATCTGGAACCTCTGCGCTCTTTTTCCTGCTTCTCGGTCAGCTTGTATTCCGGTGTGCCAAGCGCTTTCTCTATAATCCGGATATTATCTACCATCTCCTTGAATTCTTCCGGCTCCATGGAAAAGGCGCCGTCCGGGCCACCATCCGAGCGCCGTAAAGTCAGATGCTTCTCTACCATCTTGATTCCAAACATCGCCGCTCCCACCGGAACCACACTTCCCATGGAGTGATCGGACAATCCCACCAGGCAGTCGTAGGTTTTGGCCAGCGTCGGGATCATATTCAGATTGATCTCCTCATAGGGTGTCGGATAGGCGGACACACACTTTAGAAGCATGACCTCCTCATTCCCTTCCTCCTTACAGATCTGAAGCGCCCGCTCTATATCCTCCGCATGCGCTACCCCCGTAGCCAGAATCATCGGCCTGTGCATGCCGGCCGCCTTGCGGATCAGCGGCAGATCGTTGATCTCATAGGAGGCGATCTTATACGCGGGCATATCACACGCCTTCATAAAATCAACCGCCGCCGCATCAAAGGGCGATGAAAAGCACTCCAATCCCAATCCTCTGGCAACTTCCTGCAATTTCGGCTGCCATTCCCATGGCGTGGACGCCTCCTCATATAGCTGGTATTCCGTCATGCCATCCCACAATCCGCCATGATTCTGAAAATACTCGTTGTCACAGTTGACGGAAAGACTGTCCGCCGTGTATGTCTGCAGCTTGATCGCATCCGCCCCTGCCTCCTTCGCAGCATGGATGATCTCCACCGCTCTGCCATAATCCTTCAGATGATTTCCCGACATTTCCGCCACGCAGAAACAAGGATGATCTTTCCCGACCGTTCTGCTGCCGATCCTAAATTCTTTTTTCAAACTTGCACCTCATATCTTTCCAAACACAAATGTTCCATGAAAAGCAGCATCCTAAATCGTATCGCATGATTTTCTCTCCGCCATCATTTTCCGGTATTTCAGCTCCGCGATCTCCCAGTCGTCAGGATTGTCAATATCCTGCACTTCCAGTTCACTCATGATCATCGGCACCATGTGAGGCAGGTCCGTAGTCTTATACTCCATAAACGGCGCTGTCCTGCAGCAGTAAAACTGTCCGCAGTCGTGATAGTATGGCTCAAGGTCCTGGGAGCGTGTTTTGGCGTGTTCCGGCCATTTCATATGAAGCTCTCCCGCCTCGTTCAGGACCATACACCGCTGTGGCGGAAAGGAAAACGCAACCACCGGCATCACGGAGTCCGCCTTTTCCAACAGCTTCATGGCAGTCCGCAGTTTATCCGCCGTCACAAAGGGCGCCGTGGGATAGAGACAGCAGAATGTATCGAACTCTCTGCCCTGCCCGCGATATGCCAACAGCACTTCCATCAGCACGTCATCCGTGGATGCATAGTCCCCGGCACTGGCGCTGCTGCGCATAAAAGGAACCTGCGCCCCCGCTTCACGCGCTGCCGCCGCAATTTCCTCATCGTCTGTGGATACCATAACCTCGTCAAACAGGCCGGAACACAGCGCTGCTTCTATAGAGTAAGCAATGATCGGTTTGCCGCAGAATTCCTTGATATTCTTGCGTGGAATCCGTTTACTGCCGCCTCTGGCGGTGATAATTGCTACAGATGAACCCATCGTAATCCTCCTTTATAATCCATAATCATCCAATTCAGGCATCAGAATAAGCTTATAGCAGCCTGATTGACAGCATCTTATTTTAGATTTTGTAACAGTTCAGCCTTTGGCTTCACTGTTACGGAATCTGCTCATTCCAAGTCGCCTGCGGCGAGGAGCAGATTCCCTCTTGGCCCAACTTACATGTTCTCACGGACTTTGCAGTAAATGCAAAGTCCTGGGCTGAACTGTTACTAGATTTTAACTTTCCACAAACACTGGATTTCTAAATATTGTAACTTTATCCTTTCCTTTTTCCTCTTTTTCTATCAACAATGTTGTTGTTTTTGAAGTACCAATTGTATAGTCATGTTCATGTTTCTTAAAAAAAGAACATCCTTTACATTCATTCTTGAATATAGGGTAATACCTCTCTATTACCAAAAACAAATATAAAATACCAACGTCCACTTTATGCTCACACAAATAATCCGCCCTTATCGTGGTATAGGTTATATACCGCTTTGTATTTATTAAATATGTAATAGAATCACCCTCAATCATATCCTTCAAGTAAATAAAGCTATTTAACCTTTCTTCAACAAACCACTTACCATAAAAAACAGACTTCTCAATATCATTTACTGTGAAATTCTTTTTTAATATTTCTTTATAAATACGTTCTTTATTTGTCGAAGGATAAGTTAAATCTGTTAGATGTTGTAGTCCAGCCAAGTGAAAAAAAGATTCGGGTGGAAAATGTAACATTATAGAATGCGAATATTTTTTTCGCCCAACAATTATCTTATAAACCGTCTTTTCTAATTTTTTGTATTCTATGGCTGCATTGTATAATATATCAGACATATTCATCCTCCGGCATAACAAAAGGCTCCGCAATACACGAAGCCTTCTGGCACATTTTCTTTCGGTTTTATCCCTAGTCAGACTGTGGAAACTGTGCAAACCCCATTAATGTCAATGTATATCACTCCTCTGACGAAACCATATACACTTTTGCGACCACAGACACTCAAGTTGTCTGCTGAAATCATACTACAAGGAATCCATAAGATTCCTTATTCATAGTATACTCGAATTCAAGCGAACGCTCAACGAACATAAAATGAACATTTTGTAAACTCTCTTCATATATAAGCCTTTTTTACCATTACTGCTGCCGTCTTCTTCTGGTAGTTCATTACATCTGCTGTCACAATCATGCTTTTCAGCTCCATCGTTTATCCTGTCCAAGCTCCAGCTTCACCATTGAATCAATCGCTTAAACTTGTCTTTCAACCGAAGACATAATATAATACAGAAAGAATGTGTCAAATCTGTTAGTAAAATCATAGAGGGGTAAAATGACTGACATCTACTTCAGAACAGACGGAAACAGCAAAATCGCAACCGGACATATTATGCGTTGCCTCACCATAGCACGCGCCTGCGTGCGGCAGGGAGGCACTGTCAAATTCATTGTCTCTGATGAAGAAAGCCTCGCACTTTTGCGAGAACGCTTTGAAATCCCACAGGAATTCGATACCTGCTGTCTGAACAGTAACTATGGAAATCTGTCTTCGGAACTCCCAGCGCTTCTTTCTTCCCTGACCACAGACTCCAAGGCCATCGGAACCATTTCCGACGTCAAGCCATGGATTTTTATAGACTCCTATTACGCCACCACGTCATATTTCATGGCATTGCGGGAGCATTTCCGGGTAGCATATCTGGATGATCTCAGAAGCATCGACTGCTCGGTAGATTTGCTGATCAATTATGACACTGAAGAAGACTGTGACTGTTATGCCAATGCCTCCCGCAAACTGCTCGGCGCACAGTATACGCCTCTCCGGGAGCAATTTCATGCCCCTTCGTATACAGTGCGCCCGGAGGCAAGACATGTTCTGCTCTCCACAGGCGGCACAGATCCTTACAGGGTTGCAGAATCTTTGCTTCACAATATCTATGACCAGACTCTCCCGACAAGAATTCTTTCTGAAAGGCAGGCCGGGGAGCTCTCGAAGTCCTGCGCTTCATCCACACACCAGAACATGCAAAACCGTCTGCCTGATGCAAATGAAACAGCCTCACTGCGTTCCATGCATTATCACATTCTGACCAGCCGTGCCAACAC
>CAYXKS010000262.1:0-3115 GCA_964465725.1 uncultured Bacteroides sp.
TTGCTGTGACGCTGATTGTGAAGCCGTCGAGGAGACGGGGAAGCTGATGACAGAGATTTTCTTTTGTATGGATTTATGCAGAACTATCCGGAAATTGGAGAGTGGAAATACGAGAAATGGAGAATATAATTACTGTATCCGGATTCAGCTCTGCAACTGCCTCTTATACTCCCTGGGGCTGACCTGATAGAAATTACGGAATGCGGAAGAGAAGTGTTCCGCGGAGGAATAACCCAGATCTTCCGCAATGGATGTAATGCTTCTGGCATGATCGGAGAGCAGGATAGCAGCGACGGACATTCGCGCTTCTGTTTTCTTCTGCTGGAATGATTTTCCGTAGTATTCCATAAGAAGCCTTTGTGTTTGCCTGGTGCTGAGCTTCAGTCTGTCGGCAAGGGTGCCGAGAGACAGAGACTGATATTCATAGAGAAAATATTCATCTATGATAATGGATTTTGATTCCGCCACATTATTGCTGCTAAAAGAAATCTGGGAAACAGGGTGCTGTTCATAATTGCGGACGGTATAAATAAGCAGTTGAGACAAAAGCAACTGTACCTGGTTCTGATGACCAGTGTAACGATGCTCTAATTCGTCAAATAATTGTTTCATCAATGTATGGATTCCCTGTGTATCTGCCCCGATCCAGAATGGCATGGAGGTAAGGGCTTTGATTACAGGGGATTTTTGTTGGTTCTGTAATGAACTGCGTATCTTTAGATAAACGCAGTATTCCTGCATGGGATCAGACTGGACTGGAGTCTGGGCATGTTCCACATGAGGGCCGGTGACATAGAGAGTGTTTGGGGAGATGTCGTAGTATTGTCCGTCAGCAATCAGCTTCCCGCATCCGAAAGGGATGTAGTGGATCTCATAACAGCCATTGCCGTGACTGTGGGAAGGAATCGTCTGCGTGAAGCGTTCAAAGGCGATATTCAGTGCATGGATGGAAACATTATCCATGGAAAAATGAATATCCATATCGGTATACAGTGTTTTCATGACATCATATTCCTCCTTCCAAACTTAGTATAACAGCATGTTCAATTATCGAGAATTTCCCGTTAAGATTGTGAAGAATGCATGTTTTATTGTATCACACTAAAGATATAAAAACACGACATTTTTATGTGTAAGTTGGCAGGTATGGTACTTAAATTATTTTCTGGATAGTTTATAATAAAAATATTAAAAGAATCATCGGAAGCAAAAATCAAATGAGCACGTGACAAGGTGCGGAAAGAGGGAGAAAGTATGGCGGTAAAAATGTTGATGAAGGGTGCTGTCCTTCCGGGAAACAGCACGGTGGAACTGAAGGATTTTGAAGTGCCCACACCGGGACACGGTCAGGTCCTGATCCAGACAAAAGCAACTACGATCTGTGGCAGTGATATCCGGTGTATTTACAGGGAACATACCGGCAAAGGTCCGGAGGGCTACATTCCGGGTATGGTGGCAGGTCATGAGCCCTGCGGCGTTATCGTGGAGGAAGGAGAAGGTTTAAGAAGGTTCAAGAAAGGCGACCGTGTGATCGTATACCATATTTCGGGATGCGGCGTCTGCAATGACTGCCGGAGGGGATATTATATTTCGTGCAAGAGCAGATTCCGTCAGGCTTACGGGTGGCAGAGGAACGGGGGAATGGCTCCCTATATCCTTGCCGAGGAAAAGGATCTGATTGCTCTGCCGGATGAGCTTACCTTCAAAGACGGTGCGCAGGTTGCCTGTGGATTCGGCACGGTATATGAGGCGATCGAGAAGATCGGTGTCTGCGGGAATGATGCGGTTCTGGTTACCGGATTGGGCCCGGTGGGTCTGGCAGCTCTGATGTTGGCAAAGGCTCTGGGCGCGAATAAGCTGATCGGTGTGGAGATGAATGATTACCGTATCGAACTGGCTAAGAAACTGGGACTGGTGGATCATGTATTTAAACCGGGCGATGATACCCTGGATCAGATTTTAGCCGTGACAGGCGGTAAAGGCGTTGAAAGGTCTATCGATGCATCCGCCAATGATGCGGGCAGACAGCTGGCGATCCGCGCCACAAGAGAGTGGGGAAAGATCGCCTTTGTCGGGGAAGGCGGAACCTGCACGTTTAATCCCAGCCCGGATATCATACACGGTCAGAAGACGATCTACGGCTCGTGGGTGACTTCGCTATGGAGAATGGAAGAACTGGTGGAACGTCTTGTACGCTGGAATATTCATCCGGAAGATCTGATTACGCATGAATTTCCGATCGAAAAGGCAGACGAAGCGTACCGGCTTATGGCAGGCGGCCAGTGTGGTAAGGTGGCAGTGGTTTTCGAGTAAGAGTGAAGCACACACTTTTCACAGAACGTTTGTGTCAGGGATGACATGGGCACAGGATTGAAAGATCTGCAATTGAGCACTGGCTGCTGCAAACTTGTTGATGCGTTGTTTCAACAAAGCTGAGACAAAGGCAGCACGGAAATGGAGGAAAAGATGGATAACAAAATTGACCAGAATACGGTTCCTCAAAGAACGCTGCATGGCGGGGAGAAGATCCCGTGTATGGGACTTGGGACTTTTGGCTCGGATAAATATGATGCCGATACGGTTTCGGAAGCCGTATATGGCGCGATCAAATATGGGTATCGTTTGATTGATTGTGCTGCGGTTTATCAGAATGAAGACAGGATCGGAGAAGTGCTGCGGCGCCTCTTTCTGGAAAAGGAAGTAGAGAGGAAGGATTTATTTATTACTTCCAAGGTGTGGAATGATATGCATGGAGAGGGGAAAGTACTGGAATCCTGCCAGAAGAGTCTGACAGACTTAGGGCTGGATTACCTTGACTTGTATTTTGTTCACTGGCCGTTTCCCAATTACCATGCGCCAGGATGCAGCGGCGATTCCAGGAATCCGGATTCGAAACCCTTCTCTGTAGAGGAGTTCATGGGCGTATGGAGACAGTGTGAAGAACTGGTGGATAAGGGTCTGGTAAGATACATAGGCATGAGCAATATGACGATCCCCAAGCTGGAAGCGGTCCTGCCTCTCTGCCGGATACAGCCTGCTGCTTTGGAGATGGAATTGCACCCGTCCTTCCAGCAGCCGGAGCTGTTTGACTACGCGCAGAGGCATCATATCCTGC
>CAYXKS010000262.1:3215-5189 GCA_964465725.1 uncultured Bacteroides sp.
CCGTCCTTCCAGCAGCCGGAGCTGTTTGACTACGCGCAGAGGCATCATATCCTGCCGATCGGATACTGTCCCATCGGTTCGCCGTCCAGACCGGAAAGAGACAGGACGGCGGAGGATGTGGCGGACACCCTTCTTCCGGCAGTGGCAGCAGCAGCGGACGCACATCAGGTGCATCCTGCGGTGATCTGTTTAAAATGGGCTGTCCAGAGAGGACAGGTTCCGATTCCTTTCTCGGTGAAAGAGGCACAGTATATCTCCAATTTGAAATGTGCCACGGAAGATCCGCTCACAGCAGAAGAGATGGAAGCGATCAGGCTGGAAGACAAGAATTGCCGTCTGGTCAAAGGGCAGGTTTTTTTGTGGGAAGGGGCCGGAGGCTGGGAAGACCTCTGGGACCCGGATGGAGTGATAGTGGGCAAGGATCAGACAGGTCGGTACAGTAACTGTAAGGCGGAATAAAAACGTGATGCCCGTTCGTCGGGCATATCAGGAGGAGTTAAATGTATCAGTTAGAAGATTATTTAAAAAAAATAGAAGATGTTATTGACAAGGGACCTTTTCAGCCGACATGGGAATCCCTCTCGGCTTATGAGCCGCCCAAGTGGTATCAGGATGCCAAGTTTGGGATATTCATTCACTGGGGGATTTACAGTGTCCCGGCTTTTGGCAGTGAATGGTATTCACGGAACATGTATATACAGGGTTCCCCGGAGTATGAGCATCACATTAAAACTTATGGAAAACATAGTGAATTTGGATATAAGGACTTTATCCCGATGTTCAAAGCGGAGAAGTTCAATGCGGACGAGTGGGCAGAGCTGTTTCAGAATGCCGGCGCCAATTATGTCGTGCCGGTGGCAGAGCACCACGACGGTTTCCAGATGTACCGGAGCGAGGTATCTCACTGGAATGCATATGAGATGGGACCGAAAAGGGATGTGTTGGGGGAACTGAAGGAGAGCTGCGGCAGCAGGGGAATGCAGGTCGGAGCTTCCTCCCACCGGATGGAGCACTGGTTCTTTATGGGACATGGGAAGGAATTTGACAGCGATATCAGGGAACCTATGAAGCGGGGAGATTTTTACTGGCCTGCCATGCCGGAGGCCGACCATCAGGATATTTACAGTAAGCCGGAGCCGACAGAAGAGTATTTGCAGGACTGGCTGGTGCGCACCTGTGAGATCATCGACAGATATCGCCCTAAGGTTCTTTACTTTGATTGGTGGATTCAGCACAGCGTCTGCAAGCCTTATTTGAAAAAAGTGGCCGCTTATTATTATAACAGGGCAGCAGAGTGGGGAGAGGAAGTGGTCATCAATTACAAGCATGACGCCTTTCAGTTCGGAACTGCGGTGCCGGATGTGGAGAGAGGACAGTTCGCGGACGTCAAGCCGTATTTCTGGCAGACGGATACGGCGATCGCGTTGAACTCATGGTGCTATACGGAAAATAATCAGTTCCGGCCGGCGGAGGATATTATCTGCGACCTTGTTGATATTGTCAGCAAGAATGGCTGCCTTCTTCTGAATGTGGGGCCAAAGGCGGACGGCACGATCTCGGATGAGGACAGGGCGGTGCTGCTTGGGATAGGAGAATGGCTCAAGGTAAATGGGGAAGCGATCTATGGAACTAAAGTATGGAGAAAATACGGGGAAGGACCTACCCGGATCGTGGAAGGTCAGTTTTCGGACGGTATCAAGAAGAACTTTACTTCCAGGGATTTCCGTTTTACCACAAGAGGAGGGTATCTGTATGCGACTGCATTAAAATGCAGTGATGATGGAGAATACTGCATCACCTCTTTAGGGGAGCAGGATGCCTCCAGACAGGCCAATTTCCATGGAATTATCAGAAGTATCGAGGTGCTTGGGGAGGAAGAAAAGCCCGAGTGGAGCAGGGATGAAGAGGGAGTGCATGTAAGAAGCAGAGTCAGGAAAAATGTTCCGATTGTTTTCAAGATTAAAGTGGATTAAA
>CAYXKS010000263.1:0-5156 GCA_964465725.1 uncultured Bacteroides sp.
CCTTTCACATTTTAACACTTCACGCTTGTGCTGCATAGTCTAATTTGCTAAAATAAAATGGTATCGATAACAACGACTTGAGTTCCCAGGTTCATTGTTACCGGCATGACATTACATTAAGACATACAGCAGACAGGAGGGAGAATGGCAGATATTAAACCCTTTCGGGCGGTCAGGCCGAGACAGGATCTGGTGGAACGGATCGCGGCCTTGCCCTATGATGTGTACAGCAGACAGGAAGCTTATGAGAAAGTACAGGGGGATTCCTACAGCTTTCTGCGGATCGACAGGCCGGAGACACAGTTTGCACCGGATCAGGATATGTATGCTGTGGAGGTCTATGAAAAGGCCAGAACCATGCTTGAGGACATGATACAGGCAGGCTTTTTTATGAAGGAAGAGAAGGACTCATACTATATCTATGAGCTGGTGATGAATGGACGGTCCCAGGTGGGAATCGGCGCCTGTGCATCGGTGGATGATTATGAGAGAAAGATAATCAAGAAGCATGAAAACACCCGGGCGGAGAAGGAGGCGGACCGGATCAGGCATGTGGATGTCTGCAATGCGCAGACTGGCCCGATCTTTCTGGCATACCGTAGGCGGGAAGGCATAGAGACCGTAGTGCGAGAGGTGATGAAGACTTGCCCGGTATATGATTTTACGGCGGAGGACGGGGTTACACACAGAGTATGGATCATTAGCGAAGAAGATAAGGTGGAGTGCATCCGCCACGAATTTGCACAGGTGGATTCGATCTATATTGCGGATGGACATCACAGATGTGCTTCGGCGGTCAGGGTTTCCCTGATGAGAAGGGAGAAGCACCCTGATTATACGGGGAAAGAAGAATTTAATTATTTTCTTTCGGTGTTGTTTCCGGATGAACAGCTTATGATTATGGATTACAACAGAGTTGTCAAATCGTTGAATGGTTATTCGGAAGCCGAATTCGTGGAACAGGTCAGCCGCATATTCGATGTTGAAAATGTGGGCGATGTTCCTTACCGTCCGCAGAAAAAGGGTGAGATCGGCATGTATCTGGATCGGACCTGGTATCGGTTGAGAGTCAGGGAAGACAGATACACGAACGATCCGGTGGAAGACCTGGACGTGGAGATTCTGCAGAAGGACATTCTGGGTCCGCTGCTTGGCATTACTGATCCCAAAGTAGATGACCGGATTGATTTTGTGGGTGGAATCCGGGGGCTGAAGGAACTCGTCAGACGGGTACATAGTGATGCGGCTGTTGCATTTGTCATGTATCCGACGGATATCCATGAACTATTTGCAGTTTCCGATGCCGGCAGACTGATGCCGCCGAAATCTACATGGTTTGAACCGAAGCTGAGAAGTGGTATCTTGATTCATATGATATAGTAAGCGATATAACAAAGTTCTGTTTCTGGCTTTTGCAGGAGCTATATATGGAAGTTTCTGCAAGGCTGAAAACGGGATTTTCAATGCCGTTAACTGTAGAAGAATAAGGGAGGTATTTATGAATAAAAAACTTTATAAATTAATGAATTGGCCAGAGATAGAGGGGATTGTGTATTCGGAATCAGATAATCCGCATGAGGTTTTGGGCGCCCATGTAACGGGGAACTCTGTGCTTGTGCAGACTTTTCAGCCCGGAGCGGTGAGCGTTCGGCTGCAGCTTATGGAGGAAGACAAGAGCTATAAGATGGAACTGGCCGACGAGGAAGGGTATTTTGCTGTCCTGCTTCCGGGGAAGAAAATTCCGGCGTATGAATATGTGGTGGAATATCAGGATGGTTCCCTGAAAAAGGTGAAGGATGCCTACAATTATCCGGTCCAGATTACCAGAGAAGACACGGAGAAGTTCAATGCAGGCGTCCACTATATGATCTATGAGAAACTGGGAGCGCACCCTGTGAAGATAGACGGCACAGACGGTGTTTTGTTTGCCGTGTGGGCGCCGAATGCCCTGCGCGTCAGTGTGGTGGGCGATTTCAACGGATGGGACGGGAGAGTCCATCAGATGAGGAGACTCTGGGAGTCCGGTATTTTTGAATTGTTCATCCCTGATGTAAAAACAGGCGAATGCTATAAATTCGAGGTCAAGGCGAAAGGCGGCCTGACTTTCATGAAAGCGGACCCGTATGCTTTCGGGCAGCAGCTCCGTCCGGACAGTGCATCTGTGGTAAGGGAGATCAATGGTTTTAAGTGGACTGACAGCAAATGGATGAAAAACCGTGCTGCACAGCAGAAGGAGGATAAACCCGTCAATGTATACGAGATTTATCTGGGATCATTCGCGAAACCGACGGATGAAAGAGAGTACTACAACTATCGGGAGCTGGCGCCGAAAATCATTGAATATGTGAAAAAGATGGGGTATACCCATATTGAACTGATGCCGGTGATGGAGCATCCTTTTGATGCCTCCTGGGGATATCAGGTGATCGGATACTATGCGCCAACGTCGCGTTATGGGGATGCCGAAGATTTTATGTATTTTATGAATGAAATGCACAAGGCAGGCATCGGTGTGATTCTGGATTGGGTACCCGCGCATTTCCCGAGGGATACCTATGGATTATCCGGTTTCGATGGAACCTGCCTGTATGAACATCAGGACCCGCGGCAGGGGTCGCATCCGCACTGGGGAACCCTGATCTATAATTATGGCAGGCCGGAGGTGCGAAATTATCTGATTGCCAACGCTCTGTATTGGGTAGAACAATATCATGCGGATGGTATCAGAATTGACGCCGTGGCATCCATGTTGTATCTGGATTATGGCAAGAAGGATGGAGAATGGGTTGCCAATATGTACGGTGGCAATGAAAATCTGGAAGCTGTAGAATTCCTGAAGCACTTGAACTCTATTATGAAAAAGAGGAATGAGGGCGTGCTCATGATCGCGGAAGAATCTACGGCATGGCCTAAGATTACAGGGGATCTTGAAGAGGATGGCCTGGGATTTGATTTGAAGTGGAACATGGGTTTCATGAATGATTATCTGAATTATATCAAGACAGATCCTTATTTCCGCTCAGGCCGTCACAATGAGCTGACGTTCAGTATGATTTATGCCTATAGTGAGAAGTTTATGCTGGTATTCTCCCACGATGAAGTGGTGCATGGGAAGGCGACTCTGATCGGTAAAATGCCGGGAGAGAGGCCGGAGCAGTTTGCCAATATGCGGCTGACCTATGCCTATCATATGACACATCCCGGCAAGAAGCTGATTTTCATGGGACAGGATGTGGGAGAATATAAGGAATTCAGTGAGGAGAGAGAAGTGGAATGGGGACTGCTGCAGTATGAGGAACATGCAAAATTGAACCGGCTGGTGGCAGATATGAACAAATTATATACTTCCAGGCCGGCATTGTACGCGAAGGATACTTCCTGGGATGGATTTGAGTGGATTAACTGCATTACACCGAATGCATGTATGTTGTCCTATCTGCGCAAGGCGGACAAGCCGGACGATATTCTGGTGGTCGTGGCTAACTTTGCCAATGCGAAACAGTCGTTCCGTGTCGGCGTACCATTTGAAGGGAAATATCAGGAAATCCTGAATACAGATGCCAGGATCTATGGTGGAAGCGGGACAGTCAACAAGGATGTCTGCAATACCATCGATACGGAATGGGATGGTAAGCCTTATGCCATTGATATGGTGAGTGCACCCTTATCCATCAGTATTTTTTCATATACACCTTATACGGCTGAGGAAAAGGCGGAGATAGAGAGAAAACACGCCGAGGAAATCAGAAAGGCCAAAGAGGCAGAGGAGCGAAGGGTGGCCAAGGAAGAGGCGGAGAGCATAGCGCAGGAGGCGGCTGAGGCCCGTAAGCTGGCTAAGCTTGCCGCAGAGGAAGCGAAGAAGAGAGCCAAAGAGGCAGAGGAGATCCTGAAGAAAGCACAGGAAGCGGAGGCGAAGCTGCAGAAGATCGTGGAAGAACAGGAGAAGCAGAAAAAGGAATCTGTTGAAAAGACGATTCTAAATAAGAAAGCGGCAGGCAGACCGGCTTCGAGTAAAAAGGTGACAGGCAAAGTAGCTTCGGGTAAAAAGGTGACAGGTGGAGCGGCTTCGAATAAAAAGGTGACAGGCGGAGCGGCTTCGAATAAGAAAGAGACAGACGGAGCGGCTTCCAGTAAGAAGGTGGCAGACAAAGCGACTTCAAATAAGGAAGCGGTAGGAAAAAAGACTTCAGATGAGAAAAAATAAGAGGTTGACAGAATGAATGAACAGATAGCAGGATTGGAGCAGATTACACAGGAGGAGATCGATGTAGGGCTGATTCAGGCATATCTGCAGCAGCTGCCTGAGAAGGCGCTGCGCTTCGGTATCAGAGTTTTGCTGGCTTTTGTATTTTTTATGATTGGAACACAGATCATTCGGCTGGTGCGCAAGATTCTGCGCCGATCTCTGAAAAAAGGAAATGCTGATGTCGGCGTTATGCAGTTTCTGGATTCCTTTATCAAAGCGGTAATGTATATTCTGCTGCTGTTCATGATTGCATCATGGTTTGGGCTGGATGCGACGAGTGTGGTGGCGCTTCTCGGTTCAGCCGGAGTGGCAATCGGGCTGGCAGTTCAGGGGAGTCTGTCCAATTTTGCAGGCGGCGTGCTGATTCTGCTGTTAAAGCCCTTTCGCGTAGACGACTATATCAAGGTGGATAATGAAGGGCATGAAGGTACCGTAAAGGAAATTCAGCTTTTCTATACGAAGCTGTCTACACCGAACAATCATGTGGTTATTATTCCCAACGGAGCATTGTCCAACTCCAGTATTTTAAACATGAGTACTCTGACAGAACGTCGGATGGATATTCCGGTCGGCATCTCGTATGATGCCGATATCCGGCAGGCCAGGGAAGTTATCATGAAAGTGCTGGAGGAGGATGAGGCGGTTCTCACATCCAAAGAACGCAGGGTCTTTGTGGAAGAACTGGCGGACAGCGGTGTCAATCTGAATGTCCGCTGCTGGGCAGATAATGATGAATACTGGGAATGCAAATGGAGACTTACGGAGAAGATCAAATATGCGCTGGATGAAGCCGGAATTTCAATACCATATCCGCAGTTAGATGTCCATATGATATCAGATTCCGGTTCAAAGGAGTGAAGTTGGTCACTCTGCTGAAAATATCTGTCTGAAAATATCTGTCGAAAATATT
>CAYXKS010000264.1:0-5124 GCA_964465725.1 uncultured Bacteroides sp.
TATATATTTCCATAATGATATTTTCCAGAGGCACATTGGAAATATTGATATCCTCCACATGTTCCGCATTGATCCGCTGCAGTGCATCATTAATTCTGATCACCGCGGTATCCACCTCCATTTTTATATGGCCGCCCTTTTCCTTCAGTATCGTAATTCCTTCGACCGCTGGCAATTTCGTCTCTTCCTGCATTTTGACTTCCACGATCTTCTTGTTCAGGTAATGATATTTCAAATGCTCCATGGAATCGTCCAACACAATCTGACCGGTATTTACAATAATAATTCTCTTGCATAATTTCTCGATATCCCCCACGTCATGGCTTGTCAAAAAAACAGTCGTATGAAACTCCCTGTTCATCTGCTTAATCAACCTGCGAATATTCTCCTTGACCACCGGGTCCAGTCCAATCGTCGGTTCATCCAGAAATAATATCCTCGGCCTGTGAATCAAAGACGCCACAATCTCACAACGGATACGCTGTCCTAAAGAAAGGTTCCTCACCGGTGTATTGATAAAATCACCCAGCTCGAAGCGCTCTGCCAGCTCCTCAATCCGATCCTCTGTTTCTCTGTCTGAAATGTCATATATTGCACCGAAAAACCGAAAATTATCATACGGCGTCAGATGTGTCCAAAGCTGTTCTTTCTGCCCGAATACCGTTCCGATCTGATAGGCCAGCTGCTTCCTCTTCTTCGTCGGGTCGATTCCCAGCACCTCTATTCTGCCACCGTCCGGATAAAGAATCCCTGTCAGCATCTTGATCGTCGTACTCTTTCCCGCTCCGTTGGGACCGATGAACGCCAGCATCTCCCCTTCCTCCACAGTGAAGGAAACTCTGTCCACTGCCTTAATTTCCTCTGTCTGTGGATGTAAAATTGCCCGGATGCTTCCCTGCATTCCCTTTTCCTTATGTCTTACCTGAAATGTCTTTGATAAGTTATCCGCCTTGATTGCATACATTTCTGTCTCCTCCCTCACCGCTCTTAGACACGTTCCGATCCTGTTACCACCTAACTCAGAGCACTTCTGCCTGCCCGATTTCATTTTGATAATTTCAAACCTCTGGCTGAGCCACCCTAAAACTAAAAAAACCGCTCTGCTACATACACTCTAGTAGTGTATATACCATGCGGTTCTCTATCATCTATCCTGATTCCCGCATAGCCAAATAAGACTTTCCATCTTACGGCCATGCGCTCCGTCGGCTACCCGACGCCTTCAGACTGTGACCGTAATTTGAAAAATCTGATGTACCGGCATAATAAACGTAGAAAACAGGACTCGTATAATGTTAAACATATCGTTATCTCCATTTCAAATTTTCAGATAATGTATCACAGTCTCTGGCAGCTGTCAAGCATCTTTTTTATTTGTTTTAACTTTCTTTTTTATTTGTTTTAACTTTCTTTATCATTTTTCTCCTGAAATTTGCGAAAAAACATTTATTGTATTACTGTAATTCACGTGTTAAAATACTTCATAAGGACAACCGTGTTGCAGGGTGGGCTGACCTTCCATTCTTTATCAGATGGAGGTGATGCCTATGAGAAATCATTTTGATTTTAAGGATTTGATGAATTTTGGTCTTTTCCTTCTGGCGTTGCTTACATTCATTTTTTCATTTTGTAGGTAACGCTACATAGAAAACCACCCCTAAACTTTGACCGAGCGATGGGGTGGATTTTCTATCCTCAAATTGGTCAACCCACCTTGTGGGCGGTTGTTCCTTCTATGTTTTTAATATAGCACATCTTCAATCGTTTTTCAACAATAATTTTTTCCACCTTCCGGATTATATATTTTCCACCTTTCGAATTACAGACGCACAGGTGGGATTATTTACTCTTTATCCCGAATCTCACCGTGGAGCTCCTGCAAAGATTTCACCTCACTGCTTCTGTGCGTCTTCAGATAATGAATCCCCTCTGCAGTCACCTTTGCCGCCGCGACCGTCGTGATATAAGGTACTTTCGCCTTAATCGCCGCTTTTCGCAGATAACTGTCATCATGTACGCTGTCCTTTCCTACAGGTGAATTGATAATCAGGTCAAAATCCCCATTGGTAATCATATCTCTCACATTGGGACGGCCTTCATAGAGCTTCTTCGCCTTCGTCGCCGGAATACCTGCTTCTGTGATCAGATTGTAGGTTCCTTCCGTAGCCACAATCCTGAAACCATCCTCCGCAAGGCTCTTTGCTACTTCCACCACTTCATCCTTGTCTTTTTTATTGACAGAAATCAGCACGGTTCCCTCAAGCGGCAGTTTCGACTGCACCGCCTCCTGGGCCTTGAAGAAGGCTTCGCCATATGAGCGGGAGAGGCCGAGAACTTCTCCGGTAGAGCGCATCTCCGGTCCCAGAATCGGATCTACTTCCGGAAACATATTGAAGGGGAATACCGCCTCTTTGACACCATAATTCGGAATCACCTGTTCCTTCAGCTCTGGTATCGGGGACGGACGGCCCGTAATCTCTGAGGTAATAATATCTGTTGCAAGCGGCACCATACGGATATTGCACACTTTAGATACCAACGGTACCGTACGGGACGCTCTCGGATTGGCCTCCAGCACGAAAACCTTTCCGTTTTCAATAGCGTACTGCATGTTCATCAATCCTTTTACATGCATCTCTTCCGCTATCTTTCTGGTATACTCCTTGATCGTCTCCACACTTTCCGCCGGAATATGCACGGAAGGGATAATGCACGCCGAATCCCCGGAATGAATACCGGCAAGCTCAATATGCTCCATCACGGCAGGCACAAAGGCATGAGAACCGTCGCTGATCGCATCCGCCTCGCACTCCAGCGCATGATTCAGGAAACGGTCAATCAGAATAGGACGGTCCGGTGTCACTCCCACGGCAGCATTCATATATTCCGTCATGCTCTCGTCGTCATAGACCACTTCCATTCCTCTGCCACCAAGCACATAAGAGGGACGCACCATCACCGGATAACCGATTCTTTCCGCAATAGCAAGCGCTTCCCCGACAGTAGTCGCCATTCCCGACTCCGGCATGGGAATATCCAGCTTCTCCATCATGGCGCGGAACTGGTCCCGATCCTCCGCCAGGTCAATGACGGACGGAGATGTCCCAAGAATTCTGACACCGTTCTTTTCCAGTTCAGACGCCAGATTTAAAGGCGTCTGCCCGCCGAACTGCGCGATCACGCCGAGCGGCTTTTCTTTGTTATAGATACTCAAAACATCTTCCAAGGTAAGAGGTTCAAAATACAATTTATCGGATGTGTCATAATCGGTAGAAACCGTCTCCGGGTTACAGTTGACGATGATCGTCTCGAAGCCCAGTTTTTTCAATGCCATAGCCGCATGTACACAGCAGTAGTCAAACTCGATTCCCTGTCCGATCCGGTTCGGTCCGCCACCCAGAATCATGATCTTCGGTTTCTTGGTATTAACCGGATTCTTATCCGGCGCATTGTAAGTCGAGTAATAATAGGCGCTGTCCTGCGTTCCGCTGACATGCACTCCCTCCCACGCCTCTTCCACGCCAAGTTCCAGACGACGGTTGCGGATATTCTCTTCCGGGATCTCCAGAAGCTGACTCAAGTATTTATCAGAAAATCCGTCTTTCTTGGCAGTAATCAGCATTTCATCCGGCAGCATACCTGCACCTGTGTCCCCACCTTTCGCAGCGAGATTCCTCTGTGAGAGGCCGCCTTTTTTATACTGCAGAATGGCTTCCTCTTCCTCCACCAGTTCCTTCATCTGCTCAATAAAATAAGCCTTGACTTTGGTAATCTCATGGATCTCCTCCACCGTCGCACCTTTACGCAGTGCTTCATACATGAGGAAATGGCGCTCACTGGAAGGCGTAATCAGCCTTCTGAGCAATTCTTCCTTGGGCAGACTGTCAAAATCTTTCACATGTCCAAGTCCGTAACGACCTGTCTCCAGAGAACGAATCGCTTTCTGAAATGCTTCTTTATACGTCTTGCCGATACTCATGACCTCGCCTACTGCCCGCATCTGTGTACCCAGCTTGTCCTCCACGCCTTTGAACTTCTCAAACGCCCAGCGGGCAAACTTGATCACCACATAATCCCCGTCAGGCATATATTTATCCAATGTGCCATACTTGCCGCAGGGAATATCTTTCAGCGTAAGGCCCGCTGCCAGCATGGATGACACCAACGCGATCGGAAATCCTGTCGCTTTGGAAGCCAACGCAGAGGAGCGGGAAGTCCGGGGATTGATCTCGATAACAATGATCCTGTCAGTCACCGGATCATGGGCAAACTGCACATTCGTGCCCCCGATCACCTGCACGGATTCTACGATTCTGTACGCCTGCTCCTGCAGTCTCTTCTGACACTCTTCCGAAATCGTCAGCATCGGCGCGGAACAGAAGGAATCGCCCGTATGCACGCCCAGAGGATCGATATTCTCAATAAAGCATACCGTGATGATGTTGTTGTCCGCATCGCGCACCACTTCCAGTTCCAGCTCTTCCCAGCCGAGAATGGATTCCTCCACCAAAACCTGCCCTACCAGACTGGCCTGTAATCCTCTGGCACACACCACCTGCAGCTCTTCTTTATTGTACACCAGGCCGCCGCCTGCGCCGCCCATCGTATAGGCCGGCCGCAAGACTACCGGATATCCGAGCTTCTCCGCGATAGAAAGCGCTTCCTCCACAGAATAAGCCACCTCGCTGCGCGCCATCTCGATTCCAAGTTTGTTCATCGTCTTCTTGAACTCAATGCGGTCTTCACCCCGTTCAATAGCGTCCACCTGCACGCCTATGACCTTAACGTTATACTTATCCAGAATGCCTGCCTTATTCAGTTCTGCACACAAATTAAGCCCGGACTGTCCTCCCAGGTTAGGAAGCAATGCGTCGGGGCGTTCTTTGGCAATAATCTGTTCCAGCCGTTCTACATTGAGCGGCTCAATATAAGTCACATCCGCCGTCTCCGGATCGGTCATAATCGTCGCCGGGTTGGAATTGACAAGCACAATCTCATATCCCAATTTCCGAAGCGCCTTACAAGCCTGTGTTCCCGAATAATCAAACTCACAGGCCTGACCGATAATGATCGGGCCCGAACCGATGATCAGCACTTTATGAATATCTGTTCTTCGTGGCATAA
>CAYXKS010000265.1:0-5112 GCA_964465725.1 uncultured Bacteroides sp.
CTGTTACGAACATTCATCCACCATGCTTCTTTAACACTCTCTCCAGAAATTCCGACATCAGAAAAGCAATCGGGCCGGGAACAAACAGCATCAAAAGCGGAACCTTCCAGATAAACACACCGAAACAAACCAAAATAACCAACAGCATCAGACTCGTCGGAAAGTAGCGCACGCCCATGTACAGGGATATCTTCAAAACCCAACCGGCAGACATGTCATATCTGGACAACGCCGGAAAAGCATAGCACATGGCGATCACCACATAAATACATACAAGCGCGTACAACGTAATGAAAAAAAGACCGAAATATCCACTTGTCTTGTGTAACAAAATACCGATATTCAACTGCATCAGGAAAGAAACCGCCGCGAAAATAACCCACAGGATCGTGGCCGGAACGAAGTTCTGCCGGAATGAATGGAAAAAAGATTTTGACACGTATCCTTCATTATTCTTAATACATTTCACAATAGAATAATACAGCGCTGTGCATGAGGCCCCGATCGTGATCAGGGGAAGGCTGCAGAGAATCCATAGAAATCCCAATATCATCACATCGAAAACCTTATCACATATGGTCATAAAACTGCCATCGAATCCCCATATGTTTCTGCCATTCTTTTTCTTCATATTCCTGCCCGTTCCTCCCATATATACAAAATTCATTTCTAAAAAGACAGGTGCAAAACACTATGCAATGATTATAGCACGTATTCCGCACCTGTACAAAATCAAATGAGCCACCCCGCCGCAAGCAGCGGGGTATCTTATTCTAATTTCTTCTTCCCGAACGCCGCAAGCGGCGGAGAATTAGACCCATGATTGATTAGAACAGACCATGACAATACACAATTCTACTCTGACCCAATGTCACCGACTCACAGAAAATCTCATTTCCAGCTTTGCAGAAACTTCCGTATATAACTCCTGCAAGAGCCGGAAACAGAAATTTGCCATATCTTTTACTATAATTACACTTAATTAATTATACTCAATTTACAGCTCAGGCCGTGTTCCAGCCTTCGCAAATACCGGAATCGCATCGTAAGGAGCCGCTGCCGTGATCGTCTGTCCACCCTTATATTCTTTACCGTCATTGATGTTTCTCCAGGTTCCTTCCGGCAGGTATACTTCCCTCTCTCTGACTCCTTCATACAGAACCGGAGCTACCAGCACATCCGGCCCGAACATATACTCGTCCTCCACTTCCCACGCTTTCTTATCCTCTGGGAAGTCATAGAACAGAGGCCGCATTACCGGTGTTCCTTTTTCATGGGCAGCCTCCATCAGGCTTCTCACGTAAGGACGCATTCTTTCACGCAGTTCCATATATTTCTTACAGATCTCGTATACTTCCTCGCCGTAACTCCACACTTCATTTTCGGCGCCGCTGATGTGCTTGCCGCCGCCTGTAGTACCCAGAGGAGCCTTAAACGGCTCACGGAAACCGTGCAGTCTCATAACCGGACAGAACGCACCGAAGGCGAACCAGCGCACGAAACACTCCTTGAAAGCATCATCATGGATATTGCCGCCATGGAAACCGCCGATATCCGTAGTCCACCACGGAATACCCGAAATCGCCATATTAAGTCCAGCTGCAAGCTGGTTGCGCAGTGAGCGGAAAGAAGAATCAATATCTCCCGACCATACCAGAGCGCCATATCTCTGACTGCCTGCCCATGCGCAGCGAAGCAGATTCAGGATGTTCTTCTGCCCCTCTTTCTCCATTCCCTCATAAGCCATGCGGGCATACTCTTTCGGATACATATTGCCCACTTCCATGTCTGCTCCCAGGAAATAGCGGTAATGCTCATACTCATATCCTGTAAACTCCGGCTCCGCTTCATCCAGCCAGAAAATCTTAATCCCTTTATCGTAATAATTCTGTTTGATCTTGCTCCAGACATACTCTCTGCCGCCGGGATTGGTGACATCGATAATGCACGCGTCTCCAAGCTGTCCGATGCGTTTCCCGTACTCCGAGCGTGTCAGATAACCGAGTTCCGTCATCTCCTCATAGTTCTCGCTTTCTGCATCCACGGTGGGCCAGATTGAAACCATCAGCTCAATGCCCATCTCCTTCAGCTCACGGACCATAGCTGCCGGGTCAGGCCAGTAATCTTCGTCGAACTTCCAGTCTCCCTGATGAGGCCAGTGGAAAAAGTCTGCAACGATAACGTCAATCGGCAGTCCTCTTCTCTTATATTCTCTTGCCACCTCAAGGATCTCGTCCTGCGTCTGATAGCGGAGCTTGCACTGCCAGAAGCCCATGCCATATTCAGGCATCATGGGAACCTTACCTGTAGCATCCGCGTAAGCCTCCTCTATTTCTGCCGGCGTATCACCTGCTGTGATCCAGTAATCCATCTGCTTCGTCGATTCCGCTACCCACTCCGTCACATTCTTGCCGAAAGTAGCATGTCCGATAGCCGGATTGTTCCACAGCATACCATAACCTCTGTCAGAGAGAACAAAAGGCACACTGGCCTGAGAATTCCTCTGCGCCAACTCTATAACACAACCCTTCAAGTCCAGGAAAGGCTGCTGATATTGTCCCATACCATAAAGCTTCTCCCCGTCATTCGCCTCGAAGCGCACCGTCAAATGATAATTATCCGTACTCTGCTTTGGATTGAAAGTACGCGGCACGATCTCAAGGGCGCTGGCGAATCTGCTTCTGCCCTCCGCCTGCGTGTCTCTAACGCGGCTATATTCCTCCAAAAGCACTTCACCGTCCAGGTTGCAAAACTGCAGTTCTCCGCCTTCCGCCACCGTACAGGTGATCTTGCCGTTTACGATCGTTGCCTGTTTTCCCTCTATGGAAATCTTTACCTCACTCTCCTCCGGGTCAAGCAGTGCACTGCATGTCTCTGGCAGAAATTCATGCCTCTGCGTCGCTCTTACACGCAGACTGTTTTTGCCCCAGGGCTCAATCAGAAGCAGCTCTTTGTCCTGCCGTCTGTATAATTTGTTACCTTCCTGTCTTAACATATAATCCTCCTTGTGAAAATATTATAGATAACGACATTAGAAAATTCGTTTTCTTTATACATTCAATACGAAATCACCTTTGGTAAACAGCGGGATCTGCTCGATCGGCGTGTCAACTGTCACAGTCTGTCCGCCCTCGAATGTCTCCTTAGTCCATGCGTTAGTCCATTTCGCTCCTGCAGGCAGATAGACCTCTTTCTTCTGCTGTCCCTTCTCCATAACCGGCGCTACCAGCACGTCCGGCCCGAACATATACTCGGACTCATTCTCCCAGCATACCTTGTCTTCCGGAAAATCATAGAATAACGGTCTCATAACCGGGCTACCCTTCTCATGGGCTGCCTCCATCAGGCTGCGCACATAGGGGCGCATACCCTCACGGATTTCAATATATTTCTTGCAGATCTCGTACACTTCTTCCCCGTAGGACCAGATCTCATTGGGTGCGCCGGATACACACTCAGCGCCGCCTGTTGTTCCGTACTGCGGCTGATAAGGCATACGGTTGCCGTGCAGACGCATAACCGGGCAGAACGTTCCATACTCAAACCAGCGAACCAATACCTCATGAAATTCCTTGTCGTAAATATTGGCGCCGAAGAAACCTCCAATATCGGTTGTCCACCACGGAATACCCGCGATTCCCATATTCAGGCCTGCCGCGAACTGATTCTGCAGACTGTGGAAAGTAGAGTGAATATCCCCTGACCATACCAGAGCACCGTACTTCTGGCTTCCTGCCCACGCACAGCGAAGCAGGTTCACGATATTTTCCTGGCCCTGTGCACGCATTCCCTCGAAAAATGTCTGCGCATACATCACCGGATAAACATTACCGATCTGCACATTAGGCCCTAAATGATAGCGGTAATTCTCGAAATCATACACGCTGTATTCCGGCTCCGCCTCATCCAGCCAGAAAATCCTGACACCTTTGTCATAATAATTCTTTTTCGCCTTATTCCAGACATACTCCCTGGCTTCCGGGTTGGTGGGATCATACTGAATCGTGTTGCCCATATAGACATTATCGATCCGCACACCCTTCTCCACTCTGGTGAGGAGTCCCTTCGCCTTCATCTCCTCGAAGTTCTCACTCTTGTAATCCACCATAGGCCAGATGGATACCATCAGTTCTATTCCCATTTCCTTCAGTTCCGCAATCATGGCATCCGGATCAGGCCAGTAAGTCTCGTCGAAACGCCAGTCGCCCTGCTTCGGCCAATGGAAAAAGTCCACTACGATCACATCCACAGGAATACCTCTTCTCTTGTACTCCCGCGCCACTTCCAAAAGCTCTTCCTGCGTCTGATAACGCAGCTTGCACTGCCAGAAGCCCATACCATACTCAGGCATCATAGGCACCTTGCCCGTAGCGTCAGCATACGCTTCTTCAATCTCAGCAGGTGTGTCTCCGGCCGTAATCCAGTAATCCAGTTTCTTCGTAGACTGTACTTCCCATGTGGTAATGTTCTTATTGAAGCTCACACGGCCAATCGCCGGGTTGTTCCACAGGAAACCGTATCCCAGCGAGGAAAGTGCAAACGGTACGCTGGCCTGAGAATTTCTGTGCGCCAGCTCCAGCTCTGCGCCCTTCACATTCAGGAACTTCTGCTGATACTGTCCCATGCCATAAAGCTTCTCGTCCGGGTTCGACTCAAAACGCATAGTGAGCTGATAATCTCCGCCGATAATCGGCTTGAACTCTCTCGCCTCCACCTCCAGGGAACTGCAGGTATCCGCAAACATGTCCTCCCTGTTGCGCACATACTCTTCCAGCAGTACTTCTCCCTTCTGGTTATAGAAAGTGAGCTTACCAATATTGTTGATCACGGCTTTAATCTTACCATTCACGATCTCAGCCGAACGCTCGTGAATCGTCACCTTCGCATTGTTTACCTCCGGCTTCCCTTCCAACGCCCAAAGCTCCTCCGGCATCACCGGCATCTTGGACGCCCGCACACGAAGACTGTTGTCTCCCCACGGCTCCACAATCACTCTCTCTGCATCGTATCTGTAATACAACGCATTCTCTTTCTCCTCGAAATATCCCAGAAGAAAATTACTGTCCGAACGGAAATCTCCCGTGTTCTCCGCTCCCTCTCTCTTCGCAAAAT
>CAYXKS010000266.1:0-5111 GCA_964465725.1 uncultured Bacteroides sp.
AATCCTCTAAGTCCGCCATTTCCTATCATTTTACTTCCTCTCTTTCTGTTTCTTACACTATATTTTCGTACCTGCGCCCTATAACAACTCGCTCACAAGCTTTCCACCATAATATTTCAGACATCAATATCATTTAGTTAATCCAGTGCACAGCGCCCAGCCGAACCAAATAACATTGCCTCAAACACCCTCACTGTTACGCGCATCAACAGTCTCCATAGCAAACTGTTCTATCCTATGCTGTGTCTGTGTCTCCACTTTACTTGTGTCTACACGGTAAGCCTCCATCCTTCCGTCATCGTACTTCGCCTCGACATAGACATGGCTGCCCTCCAGCTTTCCTTTCAGCGTATAACCATCAATAACCGCAATCTCAATATTATCGCTCTCTTCATAGCTCATATGCCTTACCTCCGCGGCTTGTATGGCATCCCGCTTTGTCACCGTATTAACACGTATCCCTGTAATATTGCCCGGCATGCCGACACCAGACTTATCTTCGCTTTTATATGCATTAAGTTCTGTCTTCTCTCCGGTTTCTTTCATCTGTCCCTGATATTTCAAATTCTGCATCAGGCTCTCCTGAAAGACCTCGGAATGTTCCTGTCTCCTTCTGTTTGGATACTCTGGTATCCTCTCTTTGCCCTTCCCTCCAATTTCCTGTACACTCATAAACTCTCCGGCCTCCTTTCCGTAAGAATTTTCCTGACTTCTTCCCTGCCTCGTCTCAGTCTTGTCTTAATGGTTCCTTCCTTTTCATTCAAGACTCCGGCAATCTCATGAATAGAATAATCTTCATAATAGAACAGATAAATCGGATTCCTGTAATGCACCGGAAGCTTAAGCACTGCCTCCAATGTCCTGTCGTCCTTAATCTGATAGGGAAGATAAACTTCTCTTGACTCCGCCAGCAATGACTCCTCCAATGGCACTGTCCTTCGATGCCAGCTGCTCTTCAAGACATCCATGCAGATGTGAATGGTCGTCCGAATCAGCCAGGCTTTCTCATGCTCACTGTTCTGAATAGGTTTCTCATCCTTCATGTAGCGCAGAAACGCCTCCTGCACCGCATCCTCGGCGTCCGCCCGATTCCTTATATTGGCAAAAGCAATCCGATACAACATTGTCTGATATTCCTCTACCAGATCATTCCATCTCTGCTCTCTCGCAAACTTCTGCTCCATCCCCTCTAGTCCTTTGTCATTCTATAATCTTCGGCTTTTCGCCCTCCGTAACAGCATAACCATTGTTTTCGTTCTTCTATTAACAATACGAATGGAGGACAGAAAAAGTTTCATCTTCAGAAAATTTTCCTATCCTCCTATTATACCCCTTATCATGCCTGAAGATAATCTCTCCGTTGAAAACTCAGGCTTTCTAAAAATCCCTCTTTTCCGTCACTTTCGCACACAATATGACTCCCGCCGCCATTACCGCCAGCGCAGCGATAAGGCTGCCCCAGCCAATCACATTCATTCTGCTGCCAACCAACTCCAAAAGTTCTGCAGCTTTAGCCGGATTCTTCTCGATTACTCCCATCAGCTTTATGGAACCGAAGAAAAAACTCATCCCCGGAATCATTCTGATCAGGCTCAGAAAGTTCTGCCCACGATTTTCTCCAATCAGATAGAGAAGAACATACTGCACTGTTATGATCAGCAGTCCTGCTGCCACAACCACCATATAAAACGGCAATTCCATCATACTTATACCGACTCCGGAGTACGCCTGATAAATTGCTGTGCATAACACACTGATCACAAAGCCGGCAGCAAGCAGCGACAGCCCATATAGAAACCTTCCCAAAACTCTCTGCCAGGTAGTCGCTGGCAAAAGCTGAAGGAATCCTGCATCTGCCCTGGTACAGTTTCCAAACGGCACCGTCGAAAACACAATCACAATAAAAATTCCGTACAGAAAAATTGTCAGCTCTGTTCCATTAGTCACAAATCTCATAAGAAACGTCACCGCCACCAAGATGACAAAGATGATCATCATCTGTGCCCTGGCGCGGATATAGTCTATTATCATAAAATGTAATGCTTTCATATTCTCATTCTCCTTATTTTTATAGTATCTTGTCGATCAGGAACTGTCCGGAAATACCATTGTTCTATTGGATCACCTTCGATGATCTTCCATATTTTTAATATAATGAATCACAATCTGGTCTATCGTCGGTTTCTCAAAATGAAATTCTTTGTTCAGAAGATCTGCCTTATCGCTGGGCAGAATTGCCTCGAAACCGTAAGCATTATCAATAATTCCGATCAACTCCTTCTGCAGCGACGTAAAGACCGCCCGCCTCTCGCCCTTAACCAGCAGAAAATTTTCCATCAGTTCATCCTTCGCATCATACAGAATTGTTTTACCCTCATGAATAAAATAAATATAATCTGCAATCTGCTCCAAATCACTTAGAATATGCGTGGAAAAGATCACGCTCCTCTCCCCGTCCGCAATATACTCCTGCAGCGTTTTCAGGACTTCCGCACGCACTACAGGATCCAGGCCATTCGTCGCCTCATCCAGCACAAGAAGTTTCGTTTCCCTTGCCAGTACCGACGCAAACATCAGCTTAACTTTCATGCCTCTCGAAAAGTCCTTCACCTGCATTTTCCTGTCCAGCTTCCACCTTTTCGTCAGTTCGTCAAACTTCTCCGTCGAAAAGGTGGAATAAAATCTCCTAAGCACACTGCGGATATCCTTCACCCGAAAAGTATCCGGAAAATAAAATTCATCACCGATATAACCGATGCTCTCTTTATAGTGAGCTTCATCCTCCTCGCAGGTCAAACCCGCTATATATACCTCTCCGCCGCTGCGCTTACACATATTCGTAATCAAATTCAGCGTCGTGCTCTTGCCCGCTCCGTTCTGTCCCACATATCCCATGATATATCCTTTAGGAAGTGTGAAACTGATATTCTCCAGGCTGAAACCTTTGTAATATTTCGAAAGATTACGTACTTCCAGTAATTCCATAATATCCCTCTTTTCTGCGCACATTTTTTTGTCCGCCAAATATTTCTCATGCCAGATCTGCCGTCTTCAAAAGATTCTGAAAAATATCTGTCAGTTCTCTCTCCGACAACCCCATTGCACGGGCTGTCTCTATGGCAGTCGTCAATCCCTCTTCGATCCGCAAAAGATACTGTTCCTTAAGCATACTGTTGTCCTTGGAAAGCACCACGCTTCCTTTCCCTTGCATAGTAGCTATGAACCCTTCCTCTTCCAGATCGCTGTATGCCCTGGTGGTCGTGATAACACTGACACCCACCTCCTTCGCCAGTTGCCTGATAGAGGGCAGTGTACTCCCCTCCGGAATCTGCCCGTTTAAAATCTGCTCCTTCAACTGCTCCTTGATCTGTGCATAGATCGGCAGTTCGGACTGGTTTGATATAATGATCTTCATCGGTTAACCTCCTCGCAGCGTCCTGTCGTCACAATTCGCTGCGATTCTTATAAAGTATATACTGTATATACTAAATTATATACAGTATATTCAATTTGTCAATAAGATTATGAAAAAAATATGCAGATCTGACCTGTCCGGACCTATGATGCCAGGTTAATGCGGACATGCCTGACGTCGTTGTCTGTATCATTATAGTAATTTTCACAACAACAAAAAACAGAGACACCGTCTCCACAGTATCTCCGCTTCTATTAACCAACGTGCGCTAGAGGATTCGAACCCCCGACCTTTTGGTCCGTAGCCAAACGCTCTATCCAGCTGAGCTAAGCGCACATCCATACAACAAAAGTTATTATAAAGATTTTACCCGTAATTGTCAATAGCCTAATCAAAATTTCGCCGAAAAAACCTGATGCCAAAGTAAAAAATCCTGGCCCAATCTATACGTTCTCAGGACCTTGCGGCAAGTGCAAAGTCCCGAAAGCTGAACAGTTGCGAAAACCCAACTCTGATCTGCCTGATGTGGTCTCCTATCCTCTATAGCATAAACGCCTGCGCTAACATCACAACAAGCATTGCCACACAATATAGTATCATCCCCGGATTAAGAATTGCTGTCTTAAACCAGCTTCCTTTTTCTATTGCTATCTCACCCTGAGCCGTCTTCATTTTGGAAAGATTTACAAGCAATAACACAATCCCTGCAATGCCAATACCATAAATGCACAACGCATAAACGGCATAAATCATCATCCCGGTTATCTGCGTCATGTCAACATTCTGCAAAAGCAAACCACCTACTACGCTCCCGAGGAAATTCACCATCATATGCAGTCCAATCGTATATTTCAGATTCCCGGTCTTCACATAGATAAATGCAAAGAATGCCCCGAGAAATGCAGCATAGAAAAACTGGTTAAAGTTCATGTGAAACAATCCAAACATCAACCCCGATATGATAATTGCCGTATACTGACCGTACTTTATAACCCTGTCGCAGATCAGCTTCCTGAAAAGAATCTCTTCAAATACAGGTGCCAGCAGTACAGTATAAATCGCTGAGATCCAAATATTCCCCTCTGAAACAATGGAGAGCAGCGCATTGCCTACCGGTTCTCCCTTGATAAGGCCGATTCCGGCTGTCACTACCAATCCTATGATATTCCCGACTATCATAAGGCCGTAAGCCATCATGAATGCCAGAATAAACTGGCCTGCACCCATTCTGTGCTTTTCAGGTTTACCTGCATCCCTTTTCTTCATGATCAGAAACGATATTGGATACCCGATTGCATAGAGCGGGATCATGATAGCAGCCAGAGTAATATCAAAATTGTCCGCCCACTCAGGCTTATAGGCAAGAACAACTGTCTGACTAAGCATCTGTACCGCCGTGATCAGCACCGCTCCGATTAACATCCTCAATCCCAGGCCAGAAAAGTCCTTTTTCTGCATTCTTGTTTCCATTCCCCTTACTCCAATCCTACGTATTTATAGTGCCGGTCTTTGTCACACCGATAACGGATATTGACTGCCGGCATGATTTATTATATGCCTGCCACAGAACATTAGCAAGCAGTTTTCATTTCTCCAATACCTGTTATTGTAGATGGAAGCCATAGATTTGTAGCTGCTATGCTGTTACGCGCTGTTTCTCTTTTTCGTATAAAGTTATTGGCAATGTATATACTAT
>CAYXKS010000267.1:0-5064 GCA_964465725.1 uncultured Bacteroides sp.
ATGCCATTATTTAGATAACATTGGGTTATGGTGAAAAGAGGCGGTATGAATGGCGGTTTTTTTATGAAGTATATGACAGGATAAGTAACATGGTATGTAAATTTGGGTAAGAAGGAAATAGGAATGAGTGTGAACTTATGGGGCTATTGATAAAGGCATGAGAATGGAAAGTGGTAAGAGAGACAGTTGGCATTTTTATAAATAATCAAAATACTTTTTTCCGAAATGAGGTATTGTATATGTACGAAGGCGATGGATTAGAAAAAACGGGGAATGAAAAATTAGATTATGAGATTTTACGTTGGATTAACAATAGAATGATAGAATTGACTGATCTATATATTGATCTTGGAGATAGTAGTGGTTGGGATGAGGACTATTTGATGTGTTGTTTTCCGAGAAGCTTTGTAGAAGATAATTTTTCATTATGTAAACGTATAATTTTAGACATTAAAGATATCTTGGATTCAGATATCATTTATGCGAATATGCGCTTATTATATAAATATATTCTATTCAATATCGTTACATATGAAATGGAATATATTAATAATATGATAGATGATGGAGGTGAAAACGTTCTTTCACCTATTAATGTGGAATTGGTGAGGGAAATATATACAGCAAAAAAATATGAGTATAATAGTAAACTTACAAAAGAAATAATTGAAGATGAAAATCATCCTATTCATTTTATTGACTTTTTGCAAAGTGAAGAAATTTTTTATGAGGTTATTTTTGATGATATAGAGTTGGATACTGATTATTGCGATCGAATCGTTCTTTCTTGTATTGAAAAAATCAAAAATAAGGAGTGGCAGCCATATGATATTACTGAGGTTCTGGAGTTGGCTTCAAGGCCGATTAAAGAGCAGTATTACAAGGTAGCTAAGGAAAGTAATGATTTAAATCTACCTGATGAATTGTTTATTGTACAAGAAATAGATAATATTATAAAGTTACTGTGTAATCGAATAACTGATATACGTGAATTAAAAGAAAACGAAATAAGTAATTATATAGAATATATGTTAAAAAGACTTCTTGTTCTTAATAGAGACATTCAAATTGAACGGGAGGCACTTTTGGGTTTTTCTAATGTAAAAATTGGCGAGGCAGATATGGTTTTATATAGAAATAATGATAAAGGGTATAATAACATTGCTGTTATAGAGAATAAAATGTACAATAAACAGTTCAAAGAAATTAAGCAGCTGTTAGGATACATGAATATTCATATTAAACTTGGTATAACAATAACAATCAATAAGGAAAAGAAATTAATAGATGTAATAGAGGCATTAAGAAATTATATAGAGAGTGAGAAAAATAATTTACATATAGTTCAAGTAGATAAGAAGAAGGAATATTTGCTGCATACGACAATGAAAAATCAACAAGACGATACTACGATAAACTGCTATCATTTTGTGTTGAGTCTTAATGATGAAGAACATGAAAAATGGGCTAAAGAAATTAGGAATATGTGATATGGTAAAAAGTTTTCCACATATGTAGTAGATGATTGCGGAACCGGAAGCGTTCGTTTGTAAATATGGATAAAAACGAGATGTGTTCAATATGCGATATATCAATATGAATTTTAGGTGACAGGATATTGCAAATTATCTTGTGTATTTTTCTTAAATTAATGAGAAGATATATATTAAGGTTTGGGGGTATTTTCTTGCACTCATTTGACATTCCAACTTGACACTAATTCACCGTCAATTTTGTCCAGACTTAGCATTAGCGAACCATACGCCCCACGAAGTTATGCGAGTTTCAGCGATTTTCACGTGGGAAAAGTGAAAAAAGTTTGTGACAATAACTTGACACACGCGGGGTATGGGGCACTGTGTGTAGAGAATAGTATGCCGGGTTAGAATGGGTTACAACCTTTAAGTATTAACTGATGAACGAAACGAGACTTCTGTGGAAGCCTCGTTTTTTCTATACTGTTGACACAGCCATATCCGATGTCATAGACGGCTCTGTTTTCGGAGATTGCGGAAGGCTGATTTTCCTGGTGGATGAGTGGTATTACAGCGGGGATACGCTGGAGGACCTGCATCTGACCTATTATAGCAATATTGACCCGGATGAAACGGTTGCAATCACAAATTACATGAAAGAGCATGCTGTTTCCGGTGACACTGCAGTGCCGGTGCGAGAACGGCGGCGTGGGTTGGTTCTTACGGAACGGCAGTATTTGGCGTCGGCGATTTTCCGCAGCCTGCAGCGGTTATCATGCTGTATACCGGACCCGGCGAGTGTAAATTCGGGGAAGAACTGGTCTGCGCCTGGGTAGACAGCCTGGGACTGTAAGAATAATAAGGAGGCGTTTGTATGAAGGACTTTCAACTGAGAAATGACACAAAATTATTGTTCCGTAACGATCCCGCAGCGGATCTGGCGGCCATTTCCGCGGGGAAAAAGACGCTGTTTGTGTACGGCGGCGGCTCTGCGAAAAAGAATGGTTGCTATGAGGATGTAAAGAATGCAGTGGAAAGCGCGGGAGGCACTTTTTACGAACTGGTGGATGCTTCGAGGGAACTGGAGACAATTGAAAAGGGGATTCAGCTTGTCAAGGAAAATGGTATTGAGCTTGTGATCGGTGCGGGCGAAGCTAATATAATGGACTGCGCAAAGCTGATTGCGTTCGGCACATATCACGCGGATGACCTATGGGCGTATGTCAAGGCAGAAAAGAACCCGTATGGACTGAAAAAGCTGCCGCTGCTTCTGATGCCCACCTATCCTTCCAGCGGCTCAGAGTATGGCATGGGTGCTGTTTCGGCAGATTCCAGAACCGGTGATTTCGGCACGGCTTATGGCATTACGGCTGACACAGCGATTCTTGTGCCGAAGTATTCCATGACCCTTGGGACGGAAATGACGGCTTATACCGGGTTGGTTACGTTGGTGCAGTTATCGGCTTCCACCATTGGAGATAAGAATCCGGTATCCTATGACATTTATGAACTGGAATTTATCCCGGAGGTTTTGTACGGGGCATCTTACCGAAAGAGCCTGACAACGTTGTTCCCTCGGTTCCTGAAAGCAATGGCAAAATATCACGCTGCCGATATTCGCAGTTATTTCAGGGATGCGTTCGGCTATGAAGGAAGCATAGAGGAATCTGCTGATCAGATGCTTCGGTTGTTTGCGCAACTTGGTATTGATATGTATTTTGACGGCAAGGTTTCTGAAGACAGGATCAAAAAAATAGAAATAGCAACTCTGCTTTCTCCCAAGGAGGTTACAGGCATTATGAAGGATTGCCTTCGCTGACAGGGATACTTACAGTCTGAGGAATTTGCCCGGACCTGTTTACAGCCTACCTGCAGGTCAGTTCTAAACGGGACGGCGAATATGAACTCGGTTCCCTTGCTTATCGGGATGAGGGGCCGTCCATAGCACTGATTTATCAAGCGAGTCGTGAGGAAACGGTAGTACCTGTTGTGCCAATCGGAAAGATTACGTCAGAGACTTCCGTCTTTCAGGAATATGGGGCGGACATAATGATAGAGATAGATACAGGACAGGGAACAGAGAGGAATGAAAAAACGGTGACAAATGCGACACTTCCAAAAGAACTGGTACAAATACCCAAGAGATATTTTGAAGAATCCGAATATCCGGGCACACTCGTAGAACTGAATTATGATACTTATGAATCTATGCCTTATGGGGCGCTGTGTGTTGAAGATAGTCTGCCAGGGGAGAGTCGGGGAAGTTTTTGAAATAATAAGCACTTTATTTTATGGTATATGGTGTCGAACAAAGTATTTGGCCAGTTTATTTTCTGTTAGATGGGCTTTTATGTACTGTTTATTTTACAGGTATCAGGTGTTATAATAAAGGAGATTTAGCAGAAAAAATGGCTCTCCGAATAGAAGAACACTTGTTCATGACATTGAGCCAGAGTCATATATTTTTTCAAGGAAGTTATTATGGAATACAACTGGAATGACATTGAACAGCATATTGCCGCCTGCGTCCAGTGTCCTTTGAGCCAGACCAGAAACCGGCCTGTCATGGGACGTGGAAGCCATCAGGCAGACATTATGTTGATTGCTGAGGCGCCCGGAGGGCAGGAGGATCGTCAGGGGATTCCTTTTGTCGGGAATTCAGGAGAAATATTGGACAGACTTTTACATGACTGTGGACTGGAAAGAAGAGAAATATACATAACCAACATTTTGAAATGCCATCCTCCCGGAAATCGGGATCCAAAGGAGGAAGAAAAGGAAGCCTGCTTTCCCTATCTGAAATACGAGACATTTCTGTTAAAACCCAGAATTATCGTTTGTTTGGGCCGTGTCGCCGCACAGCGAATCGTTTCACCGGATTTTAAAATTACCAGGCAGCATGGCACATGGATATATCGAAAAAACTGTGCACTGACTGCGACATACCATCCTTCGGCAATTCTGCGGGATCCTTCCAAATATGAGGATGTTAAAGAGGACTTTAAGGAAATTGTTAAAAAACGGAATGAATTGGTATCCCAGTAGATATATGCAGATAAAGTGGTGGAAAGAGATTTTCGAAGTATTAAGAGTTTGATTCGGGGAAATAGCCGGATATTGGGCTGTTTCCCCGTCTTTTTGTGGTTTGGGAGTCAACTGGCGGAGATGGCTAAATGAATATAGGAAGAAAGCATCTTTAGTTTCCTATTGGTTGATTTTATATCCTAAAGTATCGTGCCGGTCGATTGCATTGTATTCAGCCGGATTGCTATAATAATGCTGTAAACGCACTTGCACCCTCATGTTTGTGTCAAAGATGACATGAGGCACAAGTATGTTTCATAAAAAGAGAAGACGCAGCTGTTTTCAAAACGGAGGGAACCATGAACAGACTGAATTTATCAGACAACATAATCCGGCTTCGGCATGAGAGGAAACTGACGCAGGAGGAACTGGCAGAGTTTATGGGTGTGACCAAGGCGTCAGTGTCCAAGTGGGAGAAAGGGGTCAATACGCCGGATCTTCTGCTTCTGCCGCAGCTGGCGGCCTATTTTGACGTAACGATAGACGAACTGATCGGATACGAGGC